>JAYSQH010000454.1:0-1561 GCA_043721655.1 Phycicoccus sp.
GGACTGAGCTCAGGGTCGAGGTCCAGCCGGCTCAGCTGTCGGAGCAAGGTGCGATGCAACTCGCTGACCTTGGTTGTTCCCTCCGCATTCCGGCGGCGGGCATCGCTCAGCACGGCGGCCAGCCCGGATTCATTGGCTGGCCGACCGTTCGTTCAACGTCGGCGGAGCAAGACCTGCTCATCAGCTCCACCTCAACCTCGATCCACTTCCACCATCACCATGATGGCAGTTCATCGCTGGTTTCACAGAACTATCATCCGCACGCTCGCTAGACCGTGACGACACGGTCGCGACCCGCACGTTTCGCCGCATGCAACGCGGCGTCAGCAGCAGCAATCGACCCCTGGGCCGGGACCGGACGGCCCACACCCACCGAGACCGTGACCTTCAGACCAGCGGCGACCTGCGCCCACGGGGCGTCGCGCACCGCTTTGTGCAGCCTTCGGGCGACCTCCTGGGCGGCGCTTCCTCCTGCCAGGACCAGGATGACGAACTCATCCCCGCCGTAACGCACAGGCACGTCATCGGATCGGCAGTGCGCGCTCAAGATGACCGCGATCCGGCGCAGTACCTCATCGCCGACCGCATGGGAGTAGGTGTCGTTGATCAGCTTGAACTCATCAACGTCGATGAAAACCGCCGAGAAATCCGCCTCCGCCCGTTCCAAAGTGGTGGTCAGCATCTGCCGGTTGCCCAGACCGGTGAGGTGGTCCAGCAACGCGGCGTGGCCCATCCGGTCGGTCTCCGCGGTCAGCGAACGCACCTGGTTGCGGGACAACAGCGCGGTGAACCGGCCATCACGCTCGACCCAGACCCGCCCCAATGCCTCACGGGCCAGTCGCTTCCACAAGGCCACCGCCGGATGGGGACCGTGCTCGGCCACGTCCAGATCGGCCAACGCCTCCATCGCCGCCGCGGCCCAGATGTCCCGGTTCGCCCGGTCGGCGTTGGTCAGCGCGGCAAGCAGGTGGTGTCGCGCCTCGCCGAAGTCGCCCGACTCGGTCGCCGCCCAGCCCAGGACCAGGTGGGCCAGGTGGGTCTCGACGAGCTCGTCGCGCAGCCGGAATCGCGGGACGGCAGCGTTCACCCGCGCGGCCGCGAGCTGCACGTACCCCAGACAGCTCAACCCATAGGCCTCGACGACCTCAGCGCGGGCTTCCATCTCGGAGTTGCCGGCCAGCCGAGCGAGCCGGCCCATCCACAGCGCCCGTTCGGCCGTCCTGACCAGATGCCGTCCAGCGGACTCGCCTTGGCCCACCACCATCAGCGTCGTCCCCCAGTAGGCGCTAAGCAGTGCCAGTTCCTGGACCACCTGGAGGTCGACATCGACGTCGTCACCCAGCCTAATACCGCCCAGCAGCTCGTCGGCCTGCTCGAAGAGGTACACCGCTCGCAGCGCCACGGCGATCCCTGTGCTGGCCGAGATGTGGCTGTAGCGGCCGGGCTTGGTGTTGGCCACCAACCAGGTTCCCTCAGCCAGGGCATCCATCGCCCGGTTCACCTCCTTGACCTGAGTCGAGGACTCTGCCAAGAGAGCCAGCGCCTTGGCTCGCCACATCAG
>JAYSQH010000455.1:0-1668 GCA_043721655.1 Phycicoccus sp.
GCGATCTCTGAGATCCGCAGTCCGCTGTTGCCGAGGTTCCTGAATTCCATCGGACAAGCCTAGGCATCAGGGTGAGGCCGAGCCGAACCGCCCCCCACACGCGAAGAGTAGGGCAGGGGTAACCCGTGGGGGCTTCTCGCGCGCGATGCCTCCGGCCCGCGATGACCGGAATACAGTGCCTACTTGTGAGCACGTATGCCGTGGCCGACCGCGAGCGCTGGGTCCGTGAGGATCCCGCGCACAAGCAGGCGGACCGCGATGACTTCGCCAGAGACCGAGCCAGGGTGCTGCACTCGGCGTCGCTGCGCCGACTGTCGGCCAAGACGCAGGTGGTGCAGCCGGACAGCGATGACTTTGCGCGCAACCGGCTGACGCACTCGCTGGAGGTTGCCCAGATCGGTCGTGAGTTCGGTGCCGCGCTGGGGTGTGACGCGGACGTGGTGGACACCGCGTGCCTGGCCCACGACCTTGGACATCCGCCGTTCGGGCACAACGGCGAGACGGCGTTGAATGACATCGCCGCCGGCATCGGCGGCTTCGAAGGAAACGCGCAGACGCTTCGGCTGCTGACCCGCCTCGAGGCCAAGAGAGTGCATGCCGATGGCCGATCCGCGGGGCTCAACCTGACCCGCGCCAGCTTGGACGCGGTCACGAAATACCCATGGGGCAAGGACCAGAACCGTTGGGGCACAGGTAAGTTCGGAGTCTATGCCGATGACCTTGAGGTCTTTCGCTGGTATCGCGGGTCCGTGCCGGACGGTCGTCGCTGTCTCGAGGCCCAGACGATGGACTGGTCCGACGATGTGGCCTACTCGGTCCACGACGTCGAGGATGCGGTGGCCTCCGGACGGGTTAACCTGAGCGCGTTGCGGTCGAAATCGGAGATGGCGTCGGTCATCGCGGTGACGCAGAAGCTATATGCAAGCGACCTGGATGAGACGGAGCTGACCGAGGCGTTGGCCCGCCTGCTCGAGACTGGCTGGATCCCTCGGTCCCACAATGGTTCTCGCACCGATCTGGCGGCTTTGAAGGACATGACGAGTCTGCTCATCGGGCGGTTCGTCCAGTCGGTCGGCTTGGCCACCCGGGCAAAGTGCGGTGATGGTCCGCTGACCCGGTACGCCGCCGGCCTGGTCATCCCTGACGACGTCCGCGCTGAGTGTGCCGTGCTCAAGGGGACGGCCGCTCACTTCGTGATGTTCACCGACGAGCGGAAGTCTGTCCTAGGCGACCAGCGCGAACAGATCCACGAGCTCGTGGCCGCCTATCGCGACCAGCCCGAGGCGCGGCTGGACCCGTTGCACCGTGTCGACTTCCTGGCTGCGGCCGACGATGGCGCAGCGCTGCGCGCGATCGTCGACCAGGTGGCCTCGCTGTCGGATCCCCGAGCCAGGGTGCTACACAAGACCTGGTGCTGAGCGACGCCTTCGTCAGGCGAGTGCGGGGGTTCGGGGTTCGGAGAAGGTGACCCAGCGCAGGTTGAGGGTCTCGCCGCTGGGTCCGCGGTAGGGAGTTGTCGCCGGTAAACCCGGTGGTGCTTGTGGCGCGCCCGGTGGTGCCGACGTCGATGTCGATGTCGATGCCGTTGCAGGGTGGGTGGGGGTGGTGAAGGTGGGTCCGGGCCGGATTGGGAACCCGCCCTTGGTGGTGAACACCAGACCGTCGGGG
>JAYSQH010000456.1:0-3957 GCA_043721655.1 Phycicoccus sp.
CGCCCCGATGATCGCCGGGCCGATGAGGAATGCGCCGTAGCCGAACGTCACCACGATCGCGAGCATCCGCCCGCCGCCAGCATGGCCCGCGACCGCGTAGACCTGCGGCGCGATCATCCCCACGCCAAGGCCGACCAGAGCCCACCCGGCCAGCAGGACCGGAAGCGGCCGACCCACGAAAGTCACGAGGTAGCCGGCGGACGCCATCAGCCCGCCGAAGCGCACGACGTTGGCCCGGCCGAAAGCCGCCACCGCTCGATCGCCGAACAACCTGATCAGGACCATGAACGCGCTGACCGCTACCAGCCCCAACGCCCCTGTGGGCGGTGCGACCCGTGCCACGTCGGTGACGTGGACCGATGACCAGTCGACCGCGGTGCCCTCGGCCAGGCCGAAGCTGAACGCCATCGCCCCCAGCAACAGGGCGAACATCGGGACGCGTGGCCCATCATCTGGCGCCTTGGCGGTGCTGACCCGTGGCGTCACGGGAACCCAGCGAGAGATCGCCACACAGGCAACTGCTGCGACGGCACTGAGCGTGATGAGCGCCGGAGTGACCACCGCGCCACCAGCACCGACCAACCGGGCGATCAGGAAGACGGCCGCCGCGCCGGTGAGGCTGCCCACACTCCAGCTTGCGTGAAGCCTGCTCATCACCGGCTTGGCACGAGCCTGCTCGACCCTGACGCCGAGGGCGTTCATCGAGACGTCCATGGCTCCGTTGCCCAGCCCGGCCAGCGCAATTGCGGCAGCGGCGAGCGGCAGGGTCGGGGCGAATGCCAGTGCGGCGCACCCAGCGATCTGCAACGCCGAGGCCGGGAGGACCACGCTCCTGGCGCCACGGCTGTCCGCCAGTCGCCCCCCGATCTGCATGGACACCAGGGCCGCCGCCGCCAGCGAGACCAGGAGCACCGCGAGCCCACCCGTATCGACGCCGAGCCGCTCGCGCATGGCGGGCAGACTCGCGCCGATGCCGCCGACAAGGGCACCGTTCACCGCGAACAGGCCCGCCACTGACAGCAGTGACTTCGTGCCGGCCAGCTCAGCGCCGACCGGGTCACGCATGAGGCACCTGGCGACGGCCGACGAGTACCGACACCGCGGCAATACAGAGACCGGCGAGCGCGAGAACGGCACCCACCCGGCTCGGCCACTCGTAGCCGTAACCGGCGTCCAGCACGACGCTGCCCAGCCAGGCGCCCAGGGCGTTGGCCATGTTGAGCGTGGAGTGGTTGAGTGCTGCCGCAAGGGACTGCCCTTCGTGCGCGACATCCATCAGCCGGGTCTGCAACATCGGCACGAGAATCGTGGGCACCAGCCCGAGCAGGAACACGGCCACGATGGCGGTCATCTTGTTGTGCGCGGCGAAGCCGAAGACGGTCAGGATGACGGTGATGGCGGCCAGGCAGTAGAAGATCCCCCGCATCAGGCCGTATGCCGCGACGCGGCCCGACAGGAACGCCCCGGTCGTCATACCGACCCCATAGATCGCGAGGATCAACGGGACCGCGGCGGGGGCGTAGCCGGTGAGCTCCGTCATCGTGGGCGCGATATAGGAGTACGTCGCGAACATGCCGCCGAAGCCCACGGTGCCGATCAGCAGGGCCAGCCAGACCTGGAGCCGTTTGAGCGAGCGCAGCTCGGCCCGCATGGAGGCGTCACCCTGGGCCGGCTGATGGGGCACCCAGGCCCAGGTTGCGGCCACCGTGGCCAGAGCGATGAGGCCGACCAGCGCATAGGGCCACTGCCAGCCGAAGTTCTGGCCGACCCACGTGGTCACGGGCACCCCGACGATGTTGGCCACGGTCAGACCGGCGAGCATCATCGAGACCGCCCAGGTCCGCCGATGTGTCGGCACCAGGGAGGCCGCGACAACGGCGCCGATGCCGAAGAACGCCCCATGCGGCAGACCCGAGAGGAACCGCGTGAGCATCAGCAGCGGATAGCTGTCCGCCATCGAGGAGGCGATGTTGCCGGCTGCGAACGCGACCATGAGCCAGAGGAGGACCGACTTGCGTGACAGCCGGGCGGCCAACGTGGCGATCAGCGGGGCACCGACGACAACACCAAGGGCATAGGCAGATACGACGTGGCCTGCCGTCGGGATTGTGATGCCGACGCCGGCCGCGATCTGGGGGAGCATCCCCATGGTGACGAACTCGGTTGTGCCAATGGCGAACCCGCCGATTGCCAGCGCAAGGATCGCAAGATTGACGTGCCGACACGATGCCGGGGACTCGACGTCGACAAGATCGGCGTCGTGCACCATCGCGGCTTCGGTCACTGCCCAATGTTCCCAGTCAGGCTCGGATCCCCGAAATCGATCACATCGCTCAGTCCGTGCACGCGCCCGGCGCAAGACACCTGAGGAACTCGTGCTCAGCCCGGCGAGAAGGTCCTCCTGGCGCGCGCCTTCTCCTTGGCCTCCTCGGGGAGCTCGTCGGCGGCCAGGATCGAGGGCAACAGGTCGGGCTCGAGGGTGAGCGCGCGGAAGACCTGGGCGACCGTCACACCGTGCGCCGGACGCTCGACCACGGTGATCACGTCGCCGGCGGTGACCGACCCGGGGTTGACCACGCTCAGGTAGGTGCCCGGCATCGCTGCCAAGGTGAACGTCCGCAACCAGCCGCGCTCGGCGATCCAGCCCCGGAACGTGCCACACGGTATGCGCGGGACGGTCACAGCCAGCTCGAGCTCGTCACCGATCCGCCAGCGCTCACCGATCACGGACCCGTTGACGTCCAGACCTGTCGTGGTGAGGTTCTCGCCGAACACGCCCCCCGGCAAGCTGCGCCCCAGCACCGACTGCCATTGGTCGAGATCCTCCCTGGCGTAGGCGTACACGGCCTGAGCGTCGCCCCCGTGGTTGCGCCGGTCGCAGACCACGTCGCCGACGAGCCCGCTGCCCAGCCCGCTGCCCTTGGTGCCGGGCGCGCGAACAAGGACTCGCTCGGAGGTCGGGACCTTCTCGATGCCGGTTATCGACACATCGCTCTTGAACGGGTTCGGCTGTACGCGGGCCAGGTTCACCGAGAGGACTCGGCCGGTGACGTCGCTACTCATGGACACGAGGTTAGCTGGCGCGGGATGCGTGGTTATGGTTTCGGGCATGGCGGACAAGGGTGTGGCAGCCAAACTTGCAGGGGTCATCCGACAGGCGTTGGGCCGCAGACGTCGACTCACCCAGGCGCTATCGCCTGAAAGAGTGAGAGACACGGCATACCCGGGTGACTTCCGCGGGACCCCCGAGATTGGCTACGCACCGAACCCCGCGAACGGCAAGGTGGCCGACCCGGGCGAAATCGTCTGGACATGGGTGCCCTTCGAGGAGGACCACCACCAGGGCAAGGACCGTCCCGTGCTGGTGATCGGGCACGACGGCCCGTGGCTGCTGGCCCTGCCGTTGACCAGCAAGGACCACGACCGCGACGCCGTTCAGGAGGCCCGGGCCGGTCGCCGCTGGGCCGATATCGGGTCGGGTAGCTGGGACAGCCGCGGTCGCCCCAGCGAGGTCCGGGTCGACCGGATCGTGCGCGTCGACCCGGGCCGGGTCCGCCGAGAGGGAGCAGTCCTGGACGAACGACGCTTCAGCCAGGTGGCGGCCGCGTTACGACGCGCGGGCTGACCGACGACACTGTGGCGAGTGTCGGCCAGTCAACGGGATCTCCACCCTGTCGCACCAGGTCGCTTGTGGTTGACCTTGACCAGCGGTCGCCGTTGGTGTTCCGGCGCGTCGCAACTGGACGGTTTCTCCTAGTTCGGAGACCCGGGCAGGACGAGCCCTGCGTCGTACGCCATCACAACTGCCTGTGTTCTGCTTCGGGCGTGGAGTTTGGCCAGGATCCGGGCGACGTGGGTCTTGACAGTGGCCTCGGAGATGAAGAGGTCACCCGCGATCTGGGCGTTGGACCTTCCTCGTGCCAGATCGGTGAGTACGTCGACCTCGCGCTGGGTGAG
>JAYSQH010000457.1:0-2353 GCA_043721655.1 Phycicoccus sp.
GTATCGGCGCTGTTCATCCTCCCGACGTACCCGACGCTTCTGGCGGCGGTGCAGATGGACGACACCGGGACCACCCAGATCGGCAAAGCGGTGTTCAACCACCCCTTCCTGATCCCGGGGCTGATCAACATCGCGATCGCCGTCGGACTCGGGTTCCTGTTCGGATCGTTCATTCTCTGACCGGTCCTTCGCCTGACCTACACCTCACGCCTTTCCGGCTCGCTCCTCCGGGGTGGCCCGACGGACGACGATGCGGGTCCATGCGCCGACATAGATCCTGTCGTCCTCGGCCAGCTCTCGACGCTGGCCGGGCTGCAACGCATCCGTTGGCAGTGGCCCGCTGGCAGCTCCGACGTAGGTGCCGTTCGAGCTCTGCAGATCCTCGACCCACCAGCGCTGGCCGTCAGTGGTCAGCTGCCCCTGGCGCCGGCTGACGCCGACGTCGGCGGCGCATTCGATATCGGGGTGGATGTTGCGACTCACCGACCGGCGGCCGACCAACAGGCTCTGGGCCCGCAAGGGCACGACGACCGGCAACCCTGGGGAGGGGCACTCCTCGTCGCTCTCCTGTTCTGCGTACCAGTCCGGGTCGACCCAGACCTCAGCCACCCACTCGACCTCGACCGACGGCGCGATGGAGCCTGGCGTTGCTCCTGCGGTGGCCACGCCGAGATCGAGGGGGTTTGCCGTCGCTGTCGGACCAGGAGCGGTCGTGGTGGGGCGGGGCATGGTGCCGGTCGTGAAGTCGTAGCCGCATCCCTCACAGAACAGAGCGTCCGCGGTGTTCATCAGCGCACAGTTCGGGCAGGGCACGCCAGCAGCGGGCGTCCTGGATGGCGCGGGACCGGATGGCGTGTGACTGGAAGACGAGGTGCTCGAGGGTGACGGGCCGGAGGTCGACGGGCTGCCCGACGAAGCCGACGAAGCGGCAATCGGCGCACCGCACGTGTCGCAGTAGTCCGACGACTCGGAGACGTGGCCGTTCGGGCAGGTGTTGGCGCTCATCGGTTCGCGCTCATTTCTTCACTCGGGTCGTCTTGGTCGACGCGGTGTCCAAGGCCATCTCGTCCAGCTTGTCGACGCTGCGGCGCAGACGAACGGTCCCGGCGTTGGGGTCGTCGATGTCCACGACCTTCTTCAGCTTGGATGTCGCCTCTTCGTTGCCCGTCTCCGCTGCCAGCTGCACCGCCCGGCCGAGCTTCGCGGTGGCGGTGGCGTCGTCGCCCATCGCCTTGGCGGCAAGTCCCTCCTGGATGGCGTCGGCAAGCTCGGTCTGCCCGGTGTAGTGCGCGACCTCGGGGTTGATCCGTGTGGTCAGGGTGTCGTCGTTGGACCACATGGCCTTGACCAGAGCCTGCGCCACGACGTTCTCGCCGATGGCAAGCTGCACGCGGGCGGCCAGCTGCTCTTGGCCTATTCCCTTTGCTGCCAACCGAACTGCCACGTGGTAGTCGCGGGACTCATCGCCCCAGGACCCGGTCGGGTAGGCCCCCGTCAGCGCATTCATCTCCTGCCGGCGAGAGGTCAGGTCCTCCAGCGTCGGAGCCACCTGACGAACGAACATCACCTGGGCTCCCTGCGGTGCCCACACCCGCAACGATGCCGAAGCAACCCCCCGGCCCATGGACTGGCGCATCAAAGACTCGAAGGTCTCTGCCATCTCTGCGCCCGTCGGGATGATGTCGACCGTGCCCATGAGCGCCTGGGCGATCCTGCGGACCTCCGCCACCTGCCACTGAGAACCGACACCGCGGCAGTCGCACTGGAACTGGCCCCTGGCTGCCTCGATCGCCGCAGTCAGCTTCTCGGGTGTCTCGTGCTGGTTCTCGCCATCGGTCAACAGGATGGCGTGTTTCTGTGCCAGTGACGGGACCGTGGCAAACACCCGCGACGCCAGCGTCAGCCAGGTGCCCATCGCCGTGCCACCGTCCGCCCGGAAGGACGAGACGGCGGCCTTCGCAGCCGAACGAGCGGCGCTGTCCATCTGGACCATGCTGAGCTCGGCCCGTCCTGCCGGGAACGCCATCCGCGCCTCGTGGGTGCCGGCGATGACGGCAAACCAGGTGCCGTCGATGACCTGGTCGATCGCGGCAGCCGCTGCCTGCTTGGCCGCGCGAATGTTGACCTCGCCCATCGACCCGGACGTGTCGACGATGACGATCTCGCCGGCTTCGCCCTGTCCCGCCTGTCCCGCCGCGCCGGCGCTCGTGCAGGTCACCGTGACGATGGCGTGGACGTCCGTGCCGCCGTCGGGCAGGAACTCGTTCTGGTAGACCTCAGCGGTGAAATCGGCCATCTCAGGGCTTCCTCTCGGGTGGAACGGTGCGCGACGTGGAGGGATCGATGCGGGCCA
>JAYSQH010000458.1:0-2084 GCA_043721655.1 Phycicoccus sp.
ACGAACCGCGTCACGGCCCCGCTGTTGTCGCCGATGTCCTCCTGCAGGACTGTGAGCCCGTGGTTGGTCGCGGCAACGGGCGCGCAGACTGCAGCCTGGTATGCCGGTTGCTCACCTGCCAGCCCCGCAGCGGCGGCCGCCGTGGATGCACCCGGCAGGTATTCCGCGTCCGGGAGGTGAGCCCCCATCCAGGCGCGCACCTGGGCCCAGGCATGCGGATGTGTGCACACCGTGCGGATGTCGGCGAGCGCGATACCGGCTGGCGCGGCCAGGACGAAGGTGATCGGGACGACCTGTTCGCCGACCACGACGAGCGGGTCGCCGCTGGCCAAGGCGTCGAGCGTGGCACTGACCCCACCCTCGACGGAGTTCTCGATCGGCACCATGGCGGCGTCGAGATCACCGGCGCGCAGTGCTGCGAGCGCGGCGTCGACGGAGGCGAACGGGATGCGTTCGGCCGCCCCCGCCCCGACGGCGGGGAAACACTGACGCAGTGCCATCTCGGTGAATGTGCCTGTGGGACCAAGGAATCCGTAGCGCTTGCTCATGAGTCGCCCTTTCCGGTTCGGGCAGCGGCGAGTGCCTGCTGCTCCTCGGGTGACAACGTGACCTCGCTGTCGCCCTCGACGATGCCTTTGGCATAGGTGCGGGACTCGCCGCGCGCGTGGATCGAGCTGATCACGAGCCCATCCCCCCGGTCGTCAACGATCGCCGCGGAGAAGGAGAGGCGGCCGCCCATGTCCCCGAACGCGTCATAACGGACGACCGCGACGTGACGCAGGCTCTGCTCGATGTCGCCCGCAGATCGGGTGAGCTCGGCTCGGACAACCTGAAGGTCGCTACGCAGCTGGGCGATCTCGCCGGACTGGGCGGCGAGCACGGCGGTCACGTCCTTCTCGCCGCCGGCCCACAGGACGCGATACCGCGCTTGAATGCGGGACAAACGCAGCTGGGCACCCATCGCGATCGCGATGGCCAGAATCGCAGCGCTCAGCGCGACGACGACCAGCGTCGCGGAGGCGTTCTGGCTCAGGTCCACGACCGCAGCGTATGACGATCAACCCCCTGGGCGCGCGAGTGTTCCAGCCGACGGCCCGGTCGGGTCTGACAGCCACCTCATCCCGGTCGCACCAGGTCGCCGCGCGTGAGAGTCCCTCCCGAGGCCTCAGTAGGCTCACCCGCACCATGAACTTCGTCATTGCGATCACTGCCTTCCTGTTGATCTTCCCGATCGAGCTGCCCGACAAGACGTTCATCGCGACCTTGGTGCTGGCCACGCGATACAAGCCGTTGACGGTCTGGATCGGGGTTGCCTCGGCGTTCCTCGTGCAGACCGTCGTGGCGGTGACGCTGGGTGGTCTCATCGGTCGCCTCCCACGGACTCCAGTCGAGATCTTCGCCGCGTTGATGTTCATGGTGGGTGGTGTCATCCTGATTCGCGGAGCTGGCAAGGCGGACGCCGAGGAAGCCGAGATCGAGCATGAGTTCGAAGCCAAGGCAAAGATCGGCGCTCACGGGCTGCGGGCCGTGGGAGCCAGCTTCCTGGTGCTATTCGTGGCCGAGTGGGGCGACCTGTCACAGCTTCTGACGGCGGGCCTGGTTGTGAAGTATGAGGACCCGGTGTCGGTCGGCGTGGGCGCGTTCCTGGCCCTGGCCACGGTGTCAGCGCTGGCTGCGATTCTCGGCAAAACCCTCCTTAGGTGGATCCGGCTGTCCACCGTCCGCAGGATCGGCGGCGGCGTGTGTTTGCTGCTCGCCGGAGCCTCCCTGCTGCACGTCGCCAACAGTTCTCTCTTCAGCTGACCCGCCCTTTCGCTGACCCGCCGTAGCCTGTTGCTCGTGACCCGACGCCAACAGCTCGCCGCAGCCACCGCTGCCGTCGTGCTTGCGGCGCTGGTCATCGCCAGTGTCATCTCGACGTCACCGGCACCGTCGGGAGCATCGGCTGGCAATCCCTCACCCGCTCGCGCGACTCTCAGTGGCTCAGTCGTGGTCATCGGCACCGGCGGGCTGTCCTGGAGCGACGTCTCGGCAAAGGCGACACCGGCCCTGTGGTCTTTGCTACGCGAGGGCGCGACTGCCGA
>JAYSQH010000459.1:0-3023 GCA_043721655.1 Phycicoccus sp.
CGAAGTCGACCGACCACTGGGCAAGACCGATGGTGATGCTCGGCCGGTCGTACTTCTCGAAGCTCATCAGCTTCTCCCTGAGCCGGTCAGGCCGAGCTCGGCCAGGATCTGCTGGGTGTGTTGGCCGGGAGCGGGGATCGGCCCCATCACCGGCTCGTCGCCGTCGAGCGTGGCTGGCGGGACGAGCGCCTTGATCGGCCCCACCGGGGAGTCGACCTCTCTCCAGCGGTTTCGGGCCGCGAGCTGTTCGTGCTCGACTAGCCCGGTGAGGTCGCGCAGTCGTGCGTTGGCGATGCCGGCCTTCTCCAGCCGGTCGATGGCTTCGTCGGCGCTGACGGTGCTGATAGCCGCCGCGATCTCGGCGGTCAGGTCCTGGCGGTGGGTCACCCGCAGGCTGTTGGTAACAAACCGCTCGTCCGTGGCCAGCTCGGGCGTGCCGAGCACCTTGGCGCAGAAGATCGCCCACTCGCGCTCGTTCTGGATGCCAAGGAAGACATGTCCGCCCCCACCACACGCGAATGGCCCGTAGGGGGCAATCGTGGCGTGCGATGCGGCGCTTCGAACCGGGGGCTTGCCGCCGTACCAGGAGTAATACATCGGGGAGCCCATCCACTCTCCAAGGGCCTCCAGCATGGAGATCTCCAAGGTCGCTCCCTCGCCGGTGCGGCCCTTGCGTAGCAGGGCGGTCAGCACCCCCGTGTAGGCGTACATACCGGCGGCGATGTCCGCCACTGAGATGCCCGCTTTGGATGGTTCGCCGGGCGGACCGGTGATCGAGACCAGGCCCGCCTCGCACTGCACGAGCAAGTCGTAGGCCTTCTTCGTCGTGTAGGGCCCGCCGGCGCCGTAGCCCGAGATCGAGACATGGATCAGGCCCGGGTGCTTGCCCCGCAGTTGCGCCGGCGCGAGACCGAGCCGCTCGGCGGCCCCGGGGGCGAGGTTCTGCACGAAGACATCCGCTTTGGCGACCAATGCCCTCATCACCCGTTGGCCCGCATCGGTCTTCAGGTCGAGGGCGATCGACTCCTTGGACCGGTTGAGCCAAACGAAGTACGAGGACATCCCCTTGACCGTCTCGTCATAGTCGCGGGCAAAGTCGCCGCGGCCCGGGCGCTCCACCTTGATGACCCGGGCGCCGAGATCGGCGAGCTGTCGAGTGGCGAAGGGCGCTGCGACCGCCTGCTCAATGGAGACGACCGTCAGACCTTCGAGTGGACGCATGTGACTACTCCTGAAGCAGAACAGGCGATGTATCCGGTGCAAGGCTGCGCCCGAGCCGTGATCGGTGCGAGTAGTGCTGGGGCAGAAAGTCGCTGACCGCGTGCTCGAGAACCTCGCCCTGGCGGTCGAAGTAGGTGCGTTCGATATGCAGGATTGGTACGCCCGCGGTGCACCCGAGGTGCTCGGCGAGTTCGTCGTCAGCGGCCGTGGCGGTGATCACCTGCTCGGCCTCGGCGATGTCGTTGCCATGGCTCTCGATCAGCCCGATGACGGTGGCAGTGGTGTGTATGCCGGGATCGGTCAGCTCGCGGCAGCCGGCGAGGGACTGCGCGATTTTGGGCGGTAAGTACACGTGCGTGAGGCAGAAGGCCTCTCCGTGGTGACGCCGCAGAAACGTCAGCGAGTGGACCTGCGGCCCGGCCTGCAGCAGCGTCGTGGCCGCGCCTCGGTCGATCGCCACGGACAGTGGCTCGACCAGCTCGAAGTCGGTGTCGACCTGCAGGTTCAACAGGTCGTCGACAGTGCCGAAGGGTCGGCGGTACCGAGTCTCGCGTGGCGTCACGAACGTGCCACGGCCCTGAACCCGGTAGACCAGCCCCTCGGCGACCAGCTCTTGGAAAGCCCGGCGAACGGTCTGCCGGCTAAGCTGATGCTCCTCGGCCAGGGCCAGTTCGGTGGGCAGCGGCCGGACCTCATCGAACTCATCCCGAAAGATCTGCTCGCGCAGCAACTGGGTTAGCAAGCGGTAGCTGCTCTCGCCTTGCCGGGGAGCCCGCAGTGGCATGGCGCCCCTTTCATACTGACGGCAAGATTTGTACGGCCATTTATAGTATGGCCGTACAAATTAGTCAAGACACGAGTCCGATCCTGCGGGCTCCTGGACGCCGGGGCTCCACGGCGCACTGTCCGGATTCTCAGCAGCCGGGGACACGTGGTCGGACGCAAGAAGAGCCGGGAACCCTTTGGTTCCCGGCTCTTTCGCTCCCTGGGAGATCCCCCAAGGCTCTGTGCGCGAGGGGGGATTTGAACCCCCACGCCCTTTCGGACACTGGCACCTGAAGCCAGCGCGTCTGCCGTTCCGCCACTCGCGCGCGCTCAAACAGTGTGGGGGACGACCACTCGAAATCCAAACCGGAAGAGACGTCCCGCAACAAAACACGGTGCCACAGGCGAGCGGCCCTAAGGATCACCCACCCCGGCCCGTTACGATCGTCAGGCCAACCCTAGGAGGACCACAGTGGGACTGTTCGATCGTGTCGAGCGCGGACTCGAACGAGCGGTTCACGGTGTCTTCGCCAAGGCGTTCAAGGCCGAGGTCCAGCCAGTGGAGATCGCGTCCGCCATGCGCAGGGCCATGGACGACCGGGCAGCGGTGGTCGGCCACGGTCGCACCTTCGTCCCGAACCTGTTCACCATCGAACTGGCGCCCACCGACTTCGAGCGGCTGATGGGTTTCTCGGACATGCTGACCGATGAACTGGTGGCCTCGGCCCAGGAGCACGCCGAGTCCCAGCGCTACCAGCCCGGCGGCCCGATCCAGGTGAGCTTCGAGTCCAAGGATGACCTCGAGACAGGGGTATTCCGGGTTCGCCCCTCCACAGCCAAAGGTGCCGGGCGCGCGGGAGCCGCCGCCTCACCGCCCGTGCCCCCCGCATCGTCGGTCGGATCACCGACATCGACCCCACCGCCATCCGAGACGTCGTCTGATCCGTCAGGTGCCGAGCCGGCCTCACCCGAGGACTGGGCATGGGCTCCGGGCGCCGCGGCGGCCATGCCTGTCGCACCCAAACCTCTCGCACATG
>JAYSQH010000460.1:0-3236 GCA_043721655.1 Phycicoccus sp.
GTTGACCTGGACGCCGATGTCGTTGGCCCGCAGGTGGTCGTAGAGCGCGCGCCGGCGGCCGTCGCGGATCCGCAGCGGGTAGAGGTGCCACATCGGGTCTGCGCCCTCGCGGCAGGCCGGCAGCCGCAGCTCGTCGATGCCCGACAGCCCCTGGTTGTAGCGGGCGGTGATCGCATCACGGCGGGCCTTGAAGGCGGGCAGCCGGGGCAGCTGACTGGAGCCGAGAACGCACAGCAGGTCCGGCAGCCGGTAGTTCAGCCCGAAGTGATGGACCTCCTGGTGCCACGGGCCCTCGTCCGGCATACGCAGCATCGCCGGGTCGCGGACGAGGCCGATACTGCGGTACTTCCTGGCGCGATCGAGGACGTCATCCAGCAGGCTGACGACGGCGCCACCCTCGGCCGTGGTGAGGTTCTTGGTCGGGAAGAAGGAGAACGTGGTGACGTCGGCCAGCGTCCCGACGCGCTGACCATCGAGCGACCCGCCGATCGAGTGCGCGGCATCCTCGAGCAGCTGCGCGCCGCCCGCGTGGGCGACCTCACTGAGCGCCGGGGCGTCGATCGGGTGTCCCCCGAAGTCAACCCCGGCAACGACCTTCGTGCGTATGGTCATGGCGGCTGATACCGCCTGCGGGTCGAGGTTGCCGGTGTCCTCGCTGACGTCCGCGAAGACGACGGTGGCGCCCAGGACTGAGGCGCAGCTTGCGGTCGAGATAAAGGTCAGCGGAGTGGTGATGACCTCGTCGCCGGCGCCGACTCCCATCGCCGCGTAGGCCACATGGAGCGCGGCTGTCCCGGAGCTCACCGAGATGCTGGGCGCTCCGCAGAGTCGGGCGAGGTCTTCTTCGAAGGCGAGCACCGCCGGGCCGGTGGTCAGCCAGTCGCTGCGCAGGACAGCCGCCACGGCCTCGATGTCCGACTCGTCAATCGACTGACGTCCGTAGGGGAGCACGGCTCAGACGTCCGTTTCCAGAAGCTTGGTGATCTCCTCGATGGTGAACCACTGGTCGTTGGTGTCCGAGGTGTAGTGGAAGCCGTCAGCCACCGCCTCGCCATCGTCGGGCGGCTGGTAACCCCAGGCCGCCAGGTCGGGCTGCAGGACGTAGCGGTCGCCGACCCGCAGCGCACGACGGCCTTCTTCTGCCGAGATCATCTCCTCGTGCAGCTTCTCGCCGGGGCGCAGGCCCATGTTGTGCATCGCGGCACCCGGGACGACGGCCTGGGCCAGGTCGGTGATCTTCATCGAGGGGATCCGGGGCACATACAGCTCACCGCCGTGCATCATCTCGAAGGAGTCCAGCACGAACTTCACGGCCTGCGGCAAGGTGATGAAGAAACGGGTCATCCGCAGGTCGGTGATCGGCAGGGACTCGCCCGCCTCACCGAGCTTGCGGAAGAACGGGATCACCGAGCCTCGGCTGCCCATGACGTTTCCGTAGCGGACGACGCTGAAGCGCGTGGGATAGGCGGCGGCGTAGTGGTTGCCGGTGATGAACAGCTTGTCGGCGGTCAGCTTTGTGGCGCCATACAGGTTGATCGGGCTGGAGGCCTTGTCCGTGGACAGCGCCACGACCCTCTTGACGCCGGCGTCGATGCACGCCTCGATGACGTTCTGCGAGCCGATGATGTTGGTCTTGACGAACTCATAGGGGTTGTACTCGGCGGTGTCGACCTGCTTCAGCGCGGCCGCGTGGACGACGTACTCGACGCCGTGCATGGCCCGGTTGAGGCGGTGCAGGTCGCGGATGTCGCCGATGAACCAGCGCAGACGGGGGTCGTCGTTGAACATCTGGCGGCACTCGTACTGCTTGAGCTCGTCACGGCTGTAGATGACGATGCGTCGGGGGTCGTCGTTGTCCAGGAGCTCGCGGATGAAGGCCTTTCCGAACGATCCCGTCCCGCCGGTGACCAGAATCGAACAACCTGACAGAACTGACATTCGCGTCTCCTTCGTCTCGCTGAAGTCTACGGAATACTGTCACGGCTGGGCATGACGTCACGTCCGGGCATGATGTGACGGCGGTACCAATGCAGAAGGAGCGCCGATGCGCATCAACGCCGTCATCCAGGCACGTGCGGGTTCGACCCGCCTTCCCGCAAAGGTCCTCGCGGATCTGGGCGGACGTCCCGTGCTCGAGTGGGTGGTGCGGGCGGCACGGGCAGCCAGCCAGGTCGACGAGGTCATCGTGGCCACGTCCACGCTGGCCGGCGACGACGTGGTCGCCGACCTGGCCGGCTCGTTGGGCGTCGCCGTCGTGCGCGGGAGCGAGGACGACGTGCTCTCCAGGTTCGTATCCGCACTGGACGCCTACCCCTGCGACGCGATAGTGCGGCTGACCGCCGACTGCCCCCTGCTGGACCCGACCCTGATCGATGCGGTGGCCGGCGCCTGGGCCGCGGCTCCGAGCCTCGACTACGTCTCCACCGTCCTGGCGCGCAGCTTGCCACGGGGGATGGACATCGAGCTGGTCACCGCGCAGACCCTTCGCGCCGTCGACCGTATGGCGGTCGGTCACGATCGCGTGCACGTCACCTCGGCGGTCTATGCCGACCCCACGGCATACCGCATGCTGGGTCTGTGCGTGACGCCTCCGGCCACCGACCTGCGGGTCACCCTGGACACCGCCGAAGATCTCGCCCTGCTGCGCGCGCTGGCGGCCGAGCTGCCCGACGAGCCGCCGCAGTGGCGTGACGTCGTCGCGGTCCTTCGGGCCCGCCCGGACCTCGTGGCCATCAACGCGGCCGTCGTGCAGAAGCCGATCGAGGCGGGCTGATGCGGGTCCTCCTGCTCTGCGACGGGGGTGGGCCGATCGGTGTCGGGCATGTGATCCGCTCGCTGGCCCTGGCCGAGGCAGCGGTGGCTGCCGGCCACGACGTGGTGGTGGCCGGGCACTTCGAGGGGTCTTTCGTGCAGCACCAGCTGGCCGCGGCGCCGGTCGAGGTCGTCGAGATTTCACCGGTGCCGGAACCGAGCCCGGGCCCAGGCCCGGACCCGCTGCTGGAGCTGATCGAGCGCTTTGGTCCGGACGTGGTTCACATCGACTCGTACGGCTCTTGGTCGTGGCTCATGGGCAGTTTTGTCCTGAGCAGCATGGAGGACGGCTGGTACGGCCGAAGACGTGCCGACGTGGTTATCGACCCCACCTTCGGCGCTGAGCTCTCGCCCCGCCCGGATGACGATTCGACCTCAGTCGGCCTGCTGCTGCGTGGGTCCCGTTATGCGCCGATCCGTCAGCG
>JAYSQH010000461.1:0-5190 GCA_043721655.1 Phycicoccus sp.
ATGTTCGGCCCCACGGCCGATGGCGGGCACAAGATGATGCGGTTCTTCTGCACTCTGGCCGGCAAGGCGCCAAGGAAGGTGTAGCTCAGCCGCCGACGGTGACGCCGCGGCGTCGTCGGATACCGCGCTCGAAGCCTGAGAACACTGCGTCGACGGCGATGCCGATCGCCAGGATCGCAATCATCAAGGCGATCATGTATGCCGTGTCGCCCAGCTCGCGGCTCTGGGTCAGGAACACGCCCAGGCTGGGCCGGTTGGCGATGGAGACCAGGAGCTCACCGGCCAGCAGGGAACGCCAGGCAAAGGCCCATCCCTGCTTGAGTCCCGACACGATGCTGGGCAGCGCGGCGGGCAGGACGACGTGTCGGTACAGCGACAGGCCGCTGGCGCCGATGTTGCGTCCGGCCCGCACGAGCAGGGCGGGAACGTAGTCGACGCCGTTGATGACACCGTTGGCGATCGAGGGCACCGCACCGATCAGGATCACGAACAAGATGGCCTGTTCAGAGAGCTGGAACAGCAGGATTGCCAAGGGAAACCAGGCGATCGACGGCATCGTCTGCAACCCGGTGATCAGCGACCCGGTGGCGGCCCGCAGTGTCCGCGACCGGGCCACGAGAACGCCCAGCACCAGCCCGAAGACGGCGGCCAGTGCGAAACCGATGAAGCCGCGGGTCATCGTGATCCCGACGGCTGTCCAGAAGTCCGCCTTCACCAGCTGGTGGGACAGCTCGGCAAAGACCGGTGCCGGACCGGGCAGGACGTAGCTGGGCCGCCACCCGCTGACGGCCACCCCCTGCCAGGCGCCCAGGGCAATGGCCAGAGCGGCGAGCTTGGGCCACGTCGCCTGCCAGAGTGCGTGCGCAGCGGGCGGGACCGAGGAACCGGCATCGAGGGCGTCGAGCCCCCGGATCTCGTTCTCCTGCACGTCAAGTGCCATGACGAACCACCTCGTGTCGCAGGGCCGCCGTGATCTGTCCGGCCAGTGCCGAGACGTCCCGGTCCTCGATGCGACGCGGCCGGGCGATGTCCACGTCGTACTCCGCGGCGATCCGCCCGGGGCGGCTCGAGAGCAGCACCACGCGGTCGCCGAGGCGGACGGCTTCACGGACGTTGTGGGTGACGAACAGGACGGTCAGGTTGCGCTCCCGCCAGATCGACTCCAGCTCGTCGTGCAGCAGGTCGCGGGTCATCGCGTCCAGGGCACCGAACGGCTCGTCCATCAACAGCACCGGGGCCCGGGTCGCCAGGGTGCGCGCGATCGCGACCCGCTGTTTCATCCCGCCGGAAAGCTCATGGGGTCGGCGGTCGGCGAAGTCGGTCAGGTGAACCGCCTCGAGGTAGTCGCGGGCCTGGGCCTCGCGGTCCTTCTTGCCAACTCCTCTGAGCCGCAATGGTGTTGCCACATTGTCCAGGGCCGACAGCCACGGGAACAGGGCGTGCTCCTGGAACATGAACGCCGCCTGCCCCTGGACCTCAACCGACCCGGCGGTGGGCTGGTCCAGGCCGGCAACCAGGTTGAGCAAGGTCGACTTGCCACACCCCGACGCCCCGACCAGGGTCAGGAACTCCCCCGGCTGAACCGCCAGGCTGATGCCGTCCAGGGCAAGGACGCCGGACCCGCCGGCATACCGCTTGGTGACGCCCTTCAGGGCCACAGCCGGCGTCACCCAGCCCAGTCTTGCGGGCCGCACATCCGTCGAAGGTGCCGTCGTCATGGCGCTATCTCCCTCTCTCCCCGGGTCTTGAGCAGGCCGTTGAGCAGACTGAGGTCGACCAGCTTGTCGAGCCGTGGCTCCTTCCTGAGCACCCCGACCTCGAAGGCATGCTGGGCGCCCAGAAGCAGTGAGGAAGACACCGGGTCGACGGTGAACTCAAGCTGCTTCCACGCCACCTGGATGACGGACTGATTCAACGGCTTTCCGGAAATCTTGGCAATCACGTCCGCGACGTCCTGCTGTGCCCTGGCCGGGTTCTTGGCGATGAAGTCCACGGCGTCGAGGTGAGCGGCGAGCAGCGCCTTGACCGTTTCCGGGTGTGCCTTGAGGAAGTCGGTCCGCACGGCAAGCAACGTGATGGCGAACTTCTTGCCCGACCACAGGTCGCGCTCGTCGACCAGGACCTTGCCGCCAGCCTGAACCAGCCGGGTGGCATAAGGCTCGGGTACCCAGGCTCCGGCAATCAGCTTGGCCTTGAACGCATCGACGATCTGGGCGGTGTCCTGGGGCAGCACGCTGACATCGCCACCGCCCTGCAGATCGGTGCTCAGCCCCTGGGCCTTGAGCCAGTAGCGCAAGGCGATGTCCTGGGTGTTGCCGAGCTGGGGGGAGCTCACCTTCTTGCCCTTGAGGTCGGCGGCGCTGCCGATCGACGGGTCGACCACCAGGGAGGTGCCGCCGCTCGCAGCCCCCGCCACGACGGTCAGGGCCTGGCCACCGGAGTTGATGAAGGCGTTGGTGGCCGGACCCGGGCCGACATAGGTGGCGTCGATGGCGCCGGACTTCAGCGCCTCGATGGCAGCGGGCCCAGCGTTGAACGTCGAGACCTCCAGCGTGGTCGCACCGAGGTGCTTGGCGAAGAAGCCCTCCTTGTCGGCCACGATTGCGGTGGCGTGGGTGAGGTTCGGGAAGTAGCCCAGGCGCACCTCGGCCGGGTCGGTGCCGGTGGCCTGCGACACACCCCCACACGCCGACAGACCCACGGTCGCGAAGACGGCGCCGAGCGCCAGAGCAGCGCGAACAACGGGTCGAAACATCAGAACCTCCAGGTATGCCGGCCATGGCGACCTTGGCCCGCACCTCGGCGGCGCTGGGTCATGTCCTACGTGACAGGTAGGAGTTTCATATAGCCTGACATTATCAATCAAATAACATCTCGTTATGTCTTGCATGCTGGTACGGATCCATTAGCCGATGTTTGGTTCTGCCAAACTCCGCGTTATGACCATCACGACTGGACACACGACAGGAGCCAAGGGCGGCCAGGGTCAATGGGCACTGGGCGAGCTCGAGCCACTGAACGCCAACGAGAAGTTCAAGCTCGAGGACGACGCCCTCAACGTGCGCGCACGCGTCGAGCAGATCTACGCCAAGGAGGGTTTCGACTCGATACCGGCGGAGGATCTGCACGGCCGGCTGCGCTGGTGGGGCCTCTACACCCAGCGCCAGCAGGGGATCGACGGCGGCAAGACCGCCACGCTCGAGCCGCACGAGCTCGAGGACAGGTACTTCATGTTGCGCATCCGGATCGACGGCGGCGCACTCACCACCGGGCAGCTGCGCGTCATCGGCCAGGTCTCGCGCGACTTCGCCCGCGACACCGCCGACCTGACCGACCGGCAGAACATCCAGCTGCACTGGGTCGGCATCGAGGACGCGCCCGAGATCTGGGCACGGCTGGAGGCGGTCGGCCTGCAGACCACGGAGGCCTGCGGGGACTGCCCCCGCGTCGTTCTGGGTTCCCCGGTCGCCGGCATCTCCAGGGATGAGCTGATCGACCCGACCTGGGCGATCGAGGAGATCAAGCGCCGGTTCATCGGCAACCCCGACTTCTCCAACCTCCCCCGCAAGTTCAAGACGGCGCTGACCGGCATGCTCACCAACGACGTCGTGCACGAGATCAACGACATCTCCTTCGTCGGGGTCGAGCACCCCGAGCTTGGCCCGGGCTTCGACCTGTGGGTCGGCGGCGGGCTGTCCACCGACCCCCGCCTGGCCGAGCGCCTGGGGGCCTTCGTGACCGAGCAGGACGTGCCCGACGTCTGGGCCGGGGTGGCGTCACTCTTCCGGGACTATGGATATCGACGGATGCGCCACAAGGCCCGGATGAAGTACCTGCTCGCCGAGTGGGGTGTCGCGAAGTTCCGGCAGATTCTGGAGCAGGAGTACCTTCACCGCACCCTGCCGGACGGTCCGGCTCCGGCACCCTCTTCGGAGCTGGGCGACCACATCGGGGTCCACGAGCAGAAGGACGGCAGGTTCTACATCGGCGCGGCCCCGGTGGTCGGACGCGTATCGGGCACCACCCTGCTGGAGCTGGCTGACCTCGTCGAGGCGCACGGCTCCTCCCGGGTCCGGCTCACGCCCCACCAGAAGCTCCTGGTGCTGGATGTCGAGGCCCCACAGGTGGAACCACTGGTTTCGGCCCTGAACGGTGTCGGCCTCGAAGCACGACCATCCCTCTTCCGCCGGCACACCATGGCCTGCACCGGCATCGAGTACTGCAAGCTCGCCATCGTCGAGACCAAGGGTCTCGCCGCCAATACCGTTGCCCTCCTTGAGGATCGGCTCTCGGACATCATCGAGCAGATCGATGTCCCACTCACCATCAACGTCAACGGCTGCCCCAACTCGTGCGCTCGCGTCCAGGTCGCCGACATCGGTCTCAAGGGCATGCTCGTCGCCGACGCCGACGGCAACCAGGTCGGCGGGTTCCAGGTCCATCTCGGCGGGACCCTCGGACTGGACGCAGGGTTCGGCCGCAAGGTGCGCGGGCTCAAGACCACCGCGGACGAGCTGCCCATCTACGTGGAGCGGGTCGTGCGCAACTTCGTGGGCGACCGGGAGCCGGGCGAACGCTTCGCGACGTGGGCGCTGCGTGCAGACGAGGACCTGCTCGTATGACGACCGCCCCCCTTCATCACGTCAGCCCAGATTTCACGGGCGCCCGCGATCTGCCTTCCGCAGAACGGGATCTGGCCCTCGCCGACGTCTCGGCGGCACTCGAGGGACTGTCCGCCGGTGAGATCGCAGCCTGGACGGCAGGTGCGTTCAGCACGGACGTCGTCGTTGCCGCATCGATGCAAGACGTCGTCTTACCGCATCTCTTCGCGCAGGTTATCCCCGGGGTCGAGGTCCTGTTCCTGGAGACCGGCTATCACTTCCCCGAGACCCTGCAGACCCGCGACCGTGCCGCCGAGTCTCTGCCGATCACAGTCGTCCAGGCGCTCCCCCGCCAGAGCGTGGCCGAGCAGGACGCGGAGTACGGCGAGAGGCTGCACCACCGCGACCCTGACCTGTGCTGCTTCCTGCGCAAGGTCGAGCCGCTCGCCCGATCCCTGGATGGCCGGGCCGCCTGGGTCACCGGCGTGCGCCGGATCGAGGGACCGACCAGGGCCAACACGCCGATCGTCTCCTGGGACGACAAACACGGACTGGTCAAGGTCAACCCCCTGGTGGCCTGGTCCGACCA
>JAYSQH010000462.1:0-1943 GCA_043721655.1 Phycicoccus sp.
CTCAGCCATCACATTCCACCTTTGTCAGATGCCGTTTCCTACAACGCGTCCGAGCCGTGTTCGCCGGTGCGGACCCGAGCCACGTCCTCGACGGGAACGGTCCAGATCTTGCCGTCGCCGATCCGTCCGGTCTGGGCGGCCTTGAGGATGACCATCACCACATCCGGGGCGTCGACGTCGTCCACAACCACCTCGACCCGCAGCTTCGGGACGAAGTCGACCGTGTACTCCGCGCCCCGGTAGACCTCGCTGTGGCCGCGCTGGCGCCCGTACCCGCTCGCCTCGCTCACGGTCATGCCGGCAATGCCGTAGGCCTCCAGGGCCTGTTTGACCTCGTCAAGCTTGAAGGGCTTGATGATTGCGGTGACCAGTCTCATGCCGACGCTCCCTGCGGGTTGGACTTGGCCTCCGAGGGGGACGAAGTCGTTGTGTGGGACCCGAACGCGGCAGCCCCGATGTGAAGCGGACTGCCACCGCCGAGCGTTCCGAGGTCGTACGACGTCTCAGCGTGCTCCTCGAGGTCGATGCCTGCGACCTCGGCGTCGCGCTCGATGCGAAAGCCCAGGGTCTTGTGCAGTGCCAGGCCGATCAGGCCGGTGACCACGAAGGAGTAGATCATCACAACGCCAGCGCCAACAGCCTGACGCCACAGCTGGTCCAGACCTCCGCCATAGAAGAGTCCGTCCACGGCCGCCGGGGCAGACGCCGAGGCGAAAAGGCCGATGGCTAGGGTGCCTACGGTACCGCCGACGAGGTGGACGCCCACGACGTCGAGGCTGTCGTCGTACCCGAAGCGGAACTTCAGGCCGACCGCGAGTGCGCACATGACGCCGCCGAGTATGCCGATCGCCACCGCGCCCAGGGGGGTGACTGCTGAACCAGACGGCGTGATGGCGACCAGACCGGCCACGATGCCGGACGCCGCACCCAGCGAGGTCGCGTGACCGTCCCGGATCCGCTCGGTGACCAGCCACCCGAGGCACGCTGCGCCGGTGGCCGCCAGGGTGTTGACCCAGACCACTGCTGCAGTGTTGTTGGCACCCAGCGCCGAGCCGGCGTTGAAGCCGAACCAGCCGAACCACAACAGCGCGGCTCCGAGCATGACAAGCGTCAGGTTGTGCGGACGCATGGGATCCTTGGCAAAGCCGACCCGCTTGCCCAGGATCAGGGCCAGGGCCAGGGCCGCGGCACCGGCGTTGATGTGAACCGCGGTTCCTCCGGCGAAGTCGATCGCCTTGAGGTTGTTGGCGATCCAGCCACCCTTACCGGCGGCGAAGCCGTCGAAGGCAAAGACCCAGTTCGCGACCGGGAAGTAGACGAGCGTCGCCCATACCACCGTGAAGAGCAGCCAGGTCGCGTACTTCGCGCGGTCGGCGATCGCGCCGCTGATCAGTGCCACCGTGATGATGGCGAAGACCACCTGGAAGGCCGCGAACGCCAGCGCGGGGATGCCGCCGTGGGCCGGGACCCCGGCTGCGGCCGCGTGGTAGCCGAAGATGGCCTTGTCGCCGCTGAGCAGGTTGCTGAGGCCGAAGTGCTGGAACGGGTTGCCAACCAGCCCGTGCCAGGACTCCCCGAACGCCTCGCTGTAGCCCCAGAGAACCCAGACGACACTGATAGTCGCCATCGCCCCGAAGCTCATCATCATCATGTTCAGGACGCTCTTGGCCCTGACCATGCCGCCGTAGAAGAAGGCCACGCCCGGCGTCATCAGCAGCACCAGAGCGGCACTTGCGAGAACCCAGGCGGTGTCGCCAGTGTCAATAGTCATGAGGAGACCTTGACGGTCAAGGGTTTCGGATCGTCCTTCGTTGTGTTACATCCGTGTTAGCAATCCCGCGCCGCGGTAAGGATTGGGTAACTTCCTGCCGGCCAGGTCGAGGCAGCAGGGTCCTGGGCAGCGCTGTCATCGCATACTGGTGTGATGACGTTGAGCACCGCCA
>JAYSQH010000463.1:0-3667 GCA_043721655.1 Phycicoccus sp.
TTGCCGAGCCGGACAACCGCGTGTCGGCCAGGTCAGGGCCGGCGGTGAACGAGCAGAGGCATCACCATGGACGCCTCGGCCTGACGCAGGTGGGCGGCAGCCACGGTGATCGGCCACTGTGTGGACGAGGCATCGACCAGGAGCAGTACCACCTTGCCGGCGACAGCCGACAGCAGTCGGTCGTTGACGCGGATGGCGTCCCGCCACAGCGCCGCCTCTTGCGACGAAGACAGACCGATCGCTTCGGCAGGGTCAATGGCGACGGTCAGATCGGCCCGTGCGAGGTTGCCCACCTCTGCCAGATGGTCTGCCAGACCACAGGTCATCAGGGGGTAGCCGGCCACCGGCAGCGCCACGACCACGTCGGGACGGGACGGCCACGAGTCACGCCAGTGATGCAAGGCTCCCACTGCCGCATCACGAAGCTCCTGCGATGGTGGTCCGTCCCTGAGAAACGCCGATGCCACCACCTCGCGCCATTCGGGCGCATCGGCGTAGACGATGGCCCTGCCCGTCTCGGCCATCAGCCCCGCCGGAATACGGCCTCTGCTGCCAAAAGCCCCCCCGGGCCACATCTTGCGGGGTTCCAGGACAGTGACCTCACCCCTCAGTCTGCGGGTCACGGCCTCGACGGTGGCGGGCTCGGGTCGGTCACGCAACGGTTCGGGAAGGTGCCCCAGACAGACCGAACAACGTCCGCATCTCTGAGCGCTGGGGTCGTCCAGGGACTCCTGCAGCAGGTGCATGAGACAGCTCTCGCCGCGGGTGTAAGCGCTCATGATGTCCGCTTCCCGCCGCCGGGTGGCGATGATGCCGTCGTAGTGCGCCTGGTCGTAGACCCATTCGACTCCGGTCGGGCGCCACCCGCCCTGGACCCGCTCGACTGCTCCGTCGACGGCCAGCTGCTTCAGCAAGAGCTCAACTCGTCCACGTCGGAGCCCAGTCTCGGCCTCCAGTGCAGGGACCGTCGCGGGCTGGCCGCCGGCATAGGCAGACAGGCCGGTCAGCAGGCGCTCGACCTGTCCGCGTTCGGGGATGGTCGCCGTCGCGAAGTAGTCCCACACCCCCGCGTCGGCGTCCGAAGGCAGGAGCGTCACGAGGGCGTGGTCGATACCGCGCCCCGCACGGCCAACCTGCTGGTAGTACGAGACCGGAGACGGCGGCGATCCGACGTGAATGACGAAACCAAGGTCGGGTTTGTCATAACCCATACCGAGTGCCGACGTCGCAATCAGCGCCTTGAGCCGGTTGCCGCGGAGCGCATCCTCGAGCCGCTCGCGCTCGCGAGACTCCAGCCCACCGGTGTATGCCGCAACCTTGAAACTGTCGCCGTGGACAAACTGCACTGCGGCAGCCAGACGTTCGGCATCGGCGACGGTCAGGGTGTAGACGATGCCGGAGCCTGGCAGTCGCGGCAGGTGGTCAACCACCCAGGCAAATCGCTCGATGGGAGAGAGCGCGTCCACGACTGTCAGCTGCAGGCTGTTGCGCGCCAGCGGCCCACGTAGCACCAGCGTCGCCTCACCCAGCTGGGCAGCCACGTCTAGCGTCACCCGCTCGTTGGCGGTCGCCGTGGTTGCCAGGACGGGGGTCTGCGGGTTGAGCGTCTGCAGGACATCGGCGACCCGCCGGTAGTCGGGACGGAAGTCGTGCCCCCAGTCGGACACGGCGTGTGCCTCATCGATGACCAGAAGCCCGAGCCGACCGGCCAGCTCGTCCAGCACCCGCCGACCGAATCCGGGGTTGGCCAGTCGCTCGGGCGAGACAAGCAGCACATCAAGCTCGTCCGCCCGCAGCGCAGCCTCGACCTCGGACCAGGCATCGATGTTGGAAGAGTTCAGGGTTGCGGCGCGGAGGCCCGCCCGGCCCGCCGCAGCAACCTGGTCGCGCATCAAAGACAGGAGCGGCGAGACGACCAGGGCCGGGCCGGCTCCCTCATGACGCCGGATCGCCGTCGCAGCCCAGTAGACGGCCGACTTGCCCCAGCCGGTTGCCTGGACGACGAGGACCCTGGCCGAGGCCTCGCACAACGCTGCCACTGCCAGGCTCTGGTCCTCGCGCAGAACGGCATCGTCCCCGGCGATCGCGGTGATCACACCGTCGGCAATGCGCGTTCGTTCGGGACTCAAGGCTCCTGGCATGGGAACGACCCTAGGCGTCCCAGAGGTCACCCATGCGCGTCGCCCACAGGGCAGTCCTCCCCATCAAGCTCACGCACTGACGCACGCCATCACTCACGCATGGAACCCCGCCGGCCAGCTCAACCGACCGGCTGGGCCGCTGCCGTGTCCTCGAGGTCCTCGTCAACTATTGCCCCGCTGAACTGCGCCGCATAGAGCCGGAAGTAGGCGCCTCCGTCGGCGAGCAGCTGTGCGTGCGTTCCGTGCTCCACGATGCCTCCGTCGACCATGACGACGATCCGGTCCGCGTCGCGAATGGTCGAAAGCCGGTGGGCGATCACGAAACTGGTGCGGCCAATGCGCAGCGCAGCCATTGCCTGCTGCACCAGAGCCTCGGTCCGGGTGTCCACCGAGCTCGTCGCCTCGTCCAGGATCAGGATCGCGGGATCGGCAAGGAAGGCCCGGGCGATCGTAAGCAGCTGTCGCTGGCCGGCGCTGACGCTCGCCCCGTCGTCATCGATCAACGTGTCGTAGCCATCGGGCAGGGTCCGCACGAAGTGGTCCACGTATGCCGCCTCGGCCGCCTCGCTGATCTGCTCAGCCGACGCATCTACTGCGCCGTAGGCGATGTTCTCCAGGATGGTGCCGCCGAACAGCCAGGTGTCCTGCAGCACCATGCCGAACTCGGCTCGCAAGTCCTCGCGGCGCATGTCCCGGACGTCGACACCGTCCAGAGTGATCCGGCCGCCGTCCACGTCGTAGAAACGCAGCAGCAGGTTGGCCAACGTGGTCTTGCCCGCACCGGTAGGCCCGACGATGGCCACCGTCTGACCCGGCTCGGCAACCAGGTCGAGGTGCTCGATCAGCGGTCGCGACGGGTCGTAGGAGAACGACACGTCCTCGAAGGCGATACGGCCGCGCACCTGCCTCAGCGTTACCGCTGTTGGAGGCACAGTTGGCGATCTATCGGCCGACTGCTCCGGCGCGTCGAGAACCTCGAAGACCCGTTCGGCCGAAGCAGCCCCGCTCTGCAGCAGGTTGGCCATCGAGGCGACCTGCGTCAGAGGTTGGGTGAACTGCCTGGAGTACTGGATGAACGCCTGGACGTCGCCGAGACTGATCGAGCCCGAAGCCACGCGAAGTCCGCCGATGACCGCAATGGCAACGTAGTTCAGGTTGGCGACGAACATCATGGCCGGCTGGATCAGACCCGAGATGAACTGCGCCTTGAAACTCGACATGTAGAGCTGCTCGTTGAACTCGCGAAAAGCCGCCACAGACTCGTCCGAGCGGCCGAAGGCCTTGACCAGCTCGTGCCCAGTGTAGGCCTCCTCGACGTGACCGTTGAGCTTGCCTGTGGTGGACCACTGGTCGACGAACTGCGGCTTGGAGCGCTTCGCGATGGTCACAGTGATGTACATGGACACGGGCACCGTCACCAGTGCCACGAGCGACAGCACCGGTGAGACGTAGACCATCATCGCAAGGACGCCGATGACGGTGAGAAGGGATGTCAACAGCTGGCTGAGCGTCTGCTGCAGGGACTG
>JAYSQH010000464.1:0-5369 GCA_043721655.1 Phycicoccus sp.
TGGTCGCACCCTCGATTCCGAAGCCGTAGCGACGGTAGAACGCTTGCGCGCGGGTGTTCGCCCTGACCACCCACAAGGTCGCAGGGCGCTCCGCGATGACCGCGGTGATGAGCTGATCCGCGACCCCGGTGCCGTGATGGTCGGCCAGAACGTTGATCGCGTAGAGCTCCCATGGCGTCGGCGCATCCTCGTCACGAGTGGGACCGGCCGACGCGAAGCCCACGATCTCGCCATCCGAACCGGTTGCCACAACAACGATCCCGTCGGGTTCGTCCATCTCGAACCGCAGCCGCCAGCGCCCTGCGGTCGGCTTCTCAGCCTTCGTGACGGTCAAGGACCTGCTCCAGGCGCTCCACCTTGGCGGTGAGCTCCCCCTTGAAACCGGGTCGGATGTCGGCCTTGAGGACGAGGCTGACCCGCGGCCCGAACTCTCCAACGGCTTCGCAGGCACGGCGTACGACGTCCATGCACTCATCCCAGCTGCCCTCGACCGTGGTGAACATCGAGTCGGTCCGGTTGGGAAGACCCGAGTCCCGCACGATCCTGACGGCCGCCGCGACGGCCTCGCTGACCGAACCCGTGGAGCCGTCGGAACCGGACGGGGCGACCGAGAAGGCAATAAGCATGCTCAGGAGCCTAGGCCCTAGGGTCAGGTACGTGGCTTGGCGTCCCCTGAGGAACTTCGACTGGAACTCGCGTTCGTGCGGGCTGCACGGCCACGCCACCTACGCCCCCACCGAGCCTGCCCTTGCCGCCAGGTTGCAGGCGACCACCCCGTCGGGCCACGCGTGGCGCTGTCTCCGCTGCGGCGCCTATGTCCTTGGACCACCGCAGGGTGCGGGACACGCCGATGACGCTCCGATCGTATTGCGCGGCAAGGCTCTTCGCGACACCTTCATCCTGCGGTTCCTAGCGCTCGAACGCGGGATCCGAGGTCTCCTGCTCGTCGCGCTGGCCTACGGCGTGTGGCGCTTCGACGGATCACGTAGCGCGCTGAAGGAAGTCTTCGACTCCTACCTGCCGGCGCTCTCACCGCTGGCCAACCGCCTTGGCATCGACCTCAACGAGACCGGCCCGGTGCACCTGATCCAGCAGGCGTTCGTCGCCAAACACTCCACGCTCTTGCTGGTCGCGTCCAGTGTGCTGGCCTACGGCGCGCTCGAGCTGGTGGAAGCGTTTGGGCTGTGGTTCAAGAAGCGTTGGGGCGAGTATGTCGCGGTCGTGGGGACCTCAGCCTTCGTCCCGCTGGAAATTCACGAGATCATCGCCAAAGTCACCTATCTGCGCGTGGGCGCGCTGGTCATCAACCTGTTCGCCATCGCCTATCTGCTCTGGACCAAACGGCTCTTCGGTCTCCGCGGCGGTCATGCCGCATTCGAGGCGGAGCGCCACAGCGAGTCCCTGCTGGAGGTCGAGCGATCGGCCAGCCGCGAAGTGTTGCCTGACGACAGCTCGATAAGCAGGTGACGACGGGCGTTCGCTGATGCCATCGTGGAGGTATGGATATCCGTCAGGTGAACGTGTTCGACGACGCCGAGCTGGAGCGTTTCCATGAGGTCACGGAGCGCGCGGATGCGTTCGAACGTCCTCACCACAGCGGCTGGTCGCTCAACGAGGCGAAGCTGGAGTTCCGCCGGCAGGACCGCACCGAGCGGGCCGAGGCGTGGGCGGCATACGACGAGGGGACATTGGTCGGCGGTGCGTCGGTGTGGTTCCCGCTGCTGGACAACCTCACGAAGTGCTGGGGCGCGCTGGGGGTCGACCCGGACCACCGACGTCGGGGCATCGGCTCGGCGCTGTTCGCCGCGATCGTCACCCGGGTAGAACAAGAGGGCCGGACGACGTTCGTGACCGAGTCCGCCTACCCGTTTGACCGCCGGGAGGACCACCCCTACCGACGTTTCGCCGAGGCCAATGGCCTCACCGTCGCCATCGACGAGATCCGCCGCATCCTTCCGTTGCCTGTGGACCCGGCGCTATTGCAAACAATCGCGATCGAGGCCGCACCGCACCACTCGGCATACCGGATCGAGTCGTTCGTGAACGACCTGCCCGACCGGCTGCTCGCGTCCTACGTCGCGCTCCGTAACCAGCTCGGCGTCGACGCACCGACGGGTACCGTGGACTTCGAGCCCGAGTCGATGACCCCGCAGCTGTGGCTCGAGCGCATGGCGGAGGAGAAGGAGCTGGGTCGCACCAGGTTCTCAACGGTCTCGCTCGACGGGACAGACCAGGTGGTCGCCTACACCGACCTCATCCTGGCGCCGGACCCGAGCCCCGACGTCTGGCAGTGGGGCACGCTCGTTCACCGGGACCATCGTGGCCACCGGCTGGGTATGGGGGTCAAGGTCCGCAACCTCCAGCGGCTTGACGCCGCGGACTCGGGCCGCACCCGTGTCCTGACCTGCAACGCAGAGACGAACCAACACATGGTCGACATCAACGTGAGGCTCGGATTCAAGGCCGTCGAGGTCTGCCCGATGTTTGAGCTGCGGATCGACAACGCCGTCAGGGCGCGAAACTAACAGCGCGCTCAGGTCAGCGCGTCGACCACCTGATCGGCGGCGGCATAGGGGTCAGAGGTGCCGTCGACCACCTGGGCAGCCAGCTCGTCCACTCCCTGCCCTTGTCGCAGGTCGCCGATGCGAGCACGCAAAGCCTGTATAGCGATCGCCTCGATCTCGTCGACGGCTCGACGCACCCGGCGGTCACGCAGCGTCCCGGAGGCCTGCATCCACGCGAAGTGATCGTCGATCGCGGTCATCACCTCTGCGATGCCCTCGCCGCGCGCGGCGACGGCTTTCAGGACTGGAGGACGCCAGGCGTGGGGCTCAATGCGGTCCCCCAGGCTGATCATGTGCCGGATGTCGCGAACGGTCGCGTCAGCCCCCTCGCGGTCCGCTTTGTTGACCACGAAGACATCGCCGATCTCCAGGATTCCGGCCTTGGCGGCCTGAATGCCGTCGCCCATCCCAGGGGCCAGAAGCACCATGGTCGTATCGGCCAGACCAGCCACCTCGACCTCGCTCTGACCGACCCCCACGGTCTCGACGAGCACGACCTCACATCCCGCGGCGTCAAGGACTCGTAGCGCCTGAGGAGTTGTCCAGGACAGGCCACCGAGGTGACCACGACTGGCCATCGAGCGGATGTAGACGTCGGGGTCAAGCGCGTGGTCCTGCATCCGGATCCGGTCACCGAGCAAGGCGCCACCGGAGAAGGGAGATGAGGGGTCGACGGCAAGAATGCCGACCCGCTTGCCCCGGGCGCGCAGGACACCGACCAGCGCGCTGGTCAGTGTGGACTTGCCCACGCCGGGGCTGCCGGTGATGCCGATGATGTGCGCTTGACCCGTATGCGGTGCCAGGGCAGCCATCACCTCGCGCAGAGCAGGGTGCGCGTCCTCGACCAATGAGATCAGCCGGGCGACGGCGCGCGGAGCACCTGCCCTGGCCGCCTCGACCAGGGCAGGGACATCAACGGATCGCTCTGCCATCAAAGGACATCTGATGCTGCGGTCGGCAAGGAGTACGCCGACCGAAGCACGGTTGCGGTCACTGTTCCGGTCACTGCTTGGGAACGTGCACGATCAGCGCGTCGCCTTGGCCGCCACCACCGCAGAGGGCGGCTGCGCCCACGCCACCACCACGTCGCTGAAGCTCCAGGGCGAGGTGCAGCGTGATGCGGGCGCCGGACATGCCGACGGGGTGCCCGATCGCGATCGCGCCGCCGTTGACGTTGACCTTGTCTGCGTCGATGCCAAGCTTCTTGGTGGATGCGAGACCCACCGCGGCGAACGCCTCGTTGATCTCGACCAGGTCGAGGTCGGCAGGCGTGATGCCCTCCTTCGCGCAAGCCCGGGCAATCGCCTGCGCCGGCTGGCTCTGCAGCGTGGAGTCAGGGCCGGCAACGACCCCGTGAGCACCGATCTCGGCAAGCCAGGGCAGGCCCAGCTCCTCAGCCTTCGCCTTGCTCATCACCACGACCGCGGCGGCTCCGTCGGAGATCTGTGATGCCGAGCCGGCCGTGATGGTGCCGTCCTTGCTGAACGCGGGGCGGAGCCCGGCCAGGCTCTCGGCGGTCGTGTCCGGGCGGATGCCCTCGTCGGCCTTGAACACGATCGGGTCGCCCTTGCGCTGGGGAATCGACACCGCGACGACCTCGTCGTCATACAGCCCGTCCTTCCAGGCACGCGCAGCCAGCTGGTGGCTGCGGGCCGAGAACTCATCCTGCTCGGCGCGGGTGCACTGCACGTCGCCGACATTGCCGGCTTCGGTCAACAGACCCATGCCCTGGTCGGTGAACGAGTCCCACAGCCCGTCGCAGTCCATGTGGTCGCGCATCGTCACGTTGCCGTACTTGAAGCCCTCGCGGCTCTTGTCCAGCAGGTGCGGAGCGTTGGTCATCGACTCCTGCCCGCCCGCCACGATGATCTCGAACTCGCCGGCCCTGATCAGCTGGTCGGCGAGGGCGATCGCGTCAATGCCCGACAGACACACCTTGTTGATGGTCAGGGCAGGAACGGTCATCGGGATGCCGGCCTTGACGGCCGCCTGACGTGCGGGGATCTGGCCGGCGCCGGCCGTCAGGACCTGCCCCATGATCACGTAGTCCACCTGGTCGCCACTCACACCCGCCTTCTCCAAAGCGCCCTTGATGGCCATGCCACCGAGGTCAGCCCCCGAGAAGTCCTTCAGGGAGCCGAGAAAGCGACCCAGCGGGGTACGCGCTCCGGCGACGATCACGGACACGGGACGTTCGCTCATGGCAGTTCCTCCAACAACAGATGTGAGTGATGGGCGGGCTGAACAAGCTTGGGGACAACCGGGCTTCACCGTAACTCTAACGGCGGCGGCCTGCGTGCTGACCATGGCGATCGACACACCAGCGGCCCATGCCCGACCCGGTCGAGGGCCGCTGCCCTGCACGCCTATTCTGGTCCACATGACTGAACAGCTACCCGACCTATTCACCGCGATCGACCACGTCGGCGTGGCCGTGAGCGACATCGATGCGGCAATCGCCTTCTACCGCGACAACTACGGCATGACCCTTGTCCACGAGGAGACCAACGAGGAGCAGGGAGTCCGCGAGGCGATGATGGCCGTGGGTTCGTCCGGCTCGTGCGTCCAGCTGCTCGCGCCCCTCTCGCCCGAGTCGACGATTGCCAAGTTCCTCGACCGCTCGGGCCCCGGAGTTCAGCAGGTGGCCTACCGGGTCGAAAACCTCGACGCCGTGTCCCGGACGTTGCGGGAGCGCGGACTGCGCCTGCTGTATGACGGCGCGCGCCGAGGCACCTCGAACAGCCGGGTCAACTTCATCCACCCGAAGGACGCCGGCGGCATTCTGGTCGAGCTGGTCGAGCCGGC
>JAYSQH010000465.1:0-3813 GCA_043721655.1 Phycicoccus sp.
GCAGGCCGCCCAGATGATCGCGGGTGACTCACGCGAGGTGGTCGGAGCCCTGTGCCAGCGAATGAGCGGCCTCTCGGGTGAGGAACGCTACGAGGACGCCGGCGCGGTCCGTGACCGACTGCTGCACCTCGTGCGGGCTGCCGCACGAACCCAGCGCCTGGCACCGCTGGCCAACAGCGCCGAGATCATCGCGGCACGCCCGGCACTGCACGGTGGGTGGGAGATCATCTGCGTCCGGTTCGGCCGGCTCGCCGGCACCACGGTGGCCCCCCTGGGAGCCGACCCTCGCCCCTACGTCGAGGCGCTGGGGGCAAGCTCCGAGAACGTCGAGCCCGTCCCCGGCCCAGCCCCCTCGGCCTCGGCTGAGGAGACCGAAAAGGTGTTGCGCTGGCTGGAGTCCGCAGGCGTCCGCCTGATTACCGTCGAAGGTCAGTGGACCTGCCCGGTGCACGGCGCGGGCGCAGCCCATGCCGCCCTGGACCCCGACGCCGCGGCCCACCACCGCGACGTGGTGGGGTTCGACGAGCCTGGCGCCAGCAGGCTCCGGCGATACACCCCCGCCGTCGTGCCGGCTCTCGCAACAACCTTGGCGCCCCCAACGCCAGCAGCACACACGTCGCTTCATGCCGCGGGCTAGGGTGGGGCCGTGATCTCCGCCATCGTCTTGATCAACGCCGAAGTCGCCCGAATTCCCGAGGTTGCCGCCGCCATCGCCGAGATCCCCGGCGTCACCGAGGTCTACTCCGTCACCGGGGACGTCGACCTCATCGCCATGGTGCGCGTGCATCGGCACGAAGAGTTCGCCGACGTCATCGCCGACCAGCTCAACAAGGTCAGCGGCGTTCTGCTCACCCAGACCCACATTGCCTTCCGCACCTACTCAAAGCACGACCTCGAGGCTGCTTTCAGCCTCGGTCTGGACGACGCCTGACGACCCAACGGGTCGTTGCGTCGTCAGGGCACGCCCCGCGTCACGACTGCGTGGCGGCGACCCACCGCAGCAGCACAGATGTTGCGCTTCCATCGTCGATGGCCGCCCCTGCCCGGTCCATCCCGGCCCGCAGACCTGCGATGAAGTCGGCCGGACGCACGCCACCGTCCGGCACGGTGAGCGCCAGGGCGATCCCGGCGTTGAGCACCACCGCATCCCGGACCGGCCCTATGGCCCCGCCGAACACATCCCTGACGACCTGGGCGTTGTAAGCCGCGTCGGCCCCGCGCAGCGTCTCCAACGGGTGCAGCTCAAGTCCGACCAGCTCGGGGTCCACGCTGTATTCGCGGACCGCACCTGCGCGCACCCACCAGACCCTCGAGGTCGTGGAGATGGTCAGCTCGTCGAGCCCGTCGTCACCGCGGAAGACCGCGGCATCCTTTCCCCGCTCCGCAAACACCCCCGCCATGAGCGGTGCCATCCTGGCGTCCGCGACGCCCACCGCGGCATACGTCGGCTGAGCCGGGTTGGTCAGCGGGCCCAGGAAGTTGAAGGCGGTGCCAATCCCCAGGTCACGACGCGCTGCGGCCGCGTGCCGCATCGCCGGGTGGAACTGCTGGGCGAAGCAGAACGTGATGCCGGCCGTCTCCACGACCGCCGCAACGTCCGACGGAGACAGTGTCAGGTTGACGCCAAGGGCCTCGAGGACATCAGCTGAGCCCGATGACGACGACGCTGAACGGTTGCCGTGCTTGACGACTCGCACACCGGCTGCGGCGGCAACCAGCGAGGCCATGGTCGAGATGTTGACGGTGTGCGCGCGATCTCCGCCGGTGCCCACGATGTCCAGTGTCGTCCCCGCAACCTCGATCCGGCTCGCGTGCGCCAACATCATGTCGGCCAGTCCGCGCATCTCCTCGACGGTCTCACCCTTGGCGCGCAATCCCATCAGGAAGCCAGCGACCTGCGCCGGGCTCGCCTCGCCGCTCATGATCTGGTCCATGGCCCACCCGGACTCGGTGATGCCAAGGCTCTGACCGGACAGCAGCGTGGTGTAGATCGTGGGCCAGGTCATCGCGCAGCTGGCTGACGCCTCAGCCGTCATCGGCTAGACGCTGGTGGTCGGGGCGCCGACCGTTCGGCCCAGATCGGCAACCGCGCTGGCGACGGCAATCGGGTCGAGCGGATGCGGTACCGCCAGATCGGCCTGTGACCACGCTGCGAGCCAACCGTCTTGCGGCCGCCCGGTCAGCACCAGCACCGGCGGACAGCTGAAGATCTCGTTCTTCAGCTGGCGGCACAGCCCGAGCCCGCCGACCGGGGTCGCCTCACCGTCGAGAACCAGCACATCGAACTCCCCCGTCTCGACGGCCGCGATCACGGCCGCGGCGGTGGCGCACTCGAGCCAGGAGGTCACCTCGACGTCTCGCGCCGGACGTCGTCCCACCGCGATGCGGACGGCGTCACGAGTCGCGATGTCGTCGCTGTAGAGCAGCACCGACAGCCGTCTGGCAGAGCCGGACTGGGCAGTCTGAGCAGCAGAAGCGTCCAGCGAAGCATGCGAAGCGGTCATGGGCCTGATGCTACCGGTGCCTGTTTGCACGAAAAGCCACACCTATCCGCGGATGTTGATGCAATAGGAACCCGGATAAGGCAATACTAATGCAGTGGCGACCGCATCCGTAGTTCACTCAAGCACCCCGCCCCCCTCTTCGGGGTCCATCCCGGGCCATGGACCGGTGACTCGACCCAACATGGTGTCGGTCGGAACCATCGTCTGGCTGGCCAGTGAGCTGATGTTCTTCGCGGGACTTTTCGCGATGTACTTCACGATCCGCTCGGTGTCCCCGGAGCTGTGGCATCAGAGGACGGACCTTCTCAACGTCCAGTACGCGACGATCAACACGCTGGTGCTGGTCGTCTCCTCGGTCTGGTGCCAGCTCGGCGTCTTCAAGGCCGAGCACGGTCAGCCGGCGCGCACCGGCTCAATCTTCGCGCTCAGGGAGTGGGGCATGCGCGAATGGTACGTCCTCGCCTACATCTTCGGCTCGCTCTTCATCGCCGGCCAGGTCTTTGAGTACGCCAGCCTGATCAGCCAAGGTGTGACCATCTCCTCCGACGCCTACGGCTCGGTCTTCTACCTCACCACCGGGTTCCATGGTCTGCACGTGACCGGTGGGCTGATCGCCTTCCTGCTGATCATCGGTCGAACCTTCACGACCCGTCGCTACACGCACGCCCAAGCCACCGGCGCGCTCGTCACGTCGTACTATTGGCACTTCGTCGACGTGGTCTGGATCGCCCTGTTCGCCACCATCTACCTGCTCAAGTGATGCACGCCTTCTCCCTCGACGTCCGCACCGACGACAGGAACTTCCTGTGAACGCACTAGCCTCCCGGCGCCGCCATCCGGCCGCCATTCTGCTCGTCCTGCTGCTGGGGCTCGTCGTCACCGGAGGGCTCTACTCCCTCCTGGCCCCCAAACCTGCCCAGGCCGCTGTGGCTGCCGCTGATCAGACGACTGCCGGCAAGAAGCTGTTCCTGGCCAACTGCGCCACCTGCCACGGTCGCAACGCCGAGGGCGGCAAACAAGGCCCCAGCCTGGCCGGCGTGGGCGCCGCAGCCGTCGACTTCCAGGTCGGCACCGGCCGTATGCCGCTCGCCGGCCCGGCCGTTCAGGCCCCCCGCGGCAACAAGGTCAAGTTCAACGCCGAGCAGATCGCCTCTCTCGCCGCGTACGTCGCTTCTCTGAGCCCCGGCCCGCCGGTTCCCGACGACCAGTACACCAAGGGTGACGGCAACATCGCTCGCGGCAACCAGCTGTTCAAGGTCAACTGCGCGATGTGCCACAACTTCGCCGGCTCGGGCGGCGCCCTGACCCG
>JAYSQH010000466.1:0-6982 GCA_043721655.1 Phycicoccus sp.
CACGAGAACGATGCCCCAAGCGACGGCGATGCTGCATCTCCTTGCCGACATGTGGTGGCTCCCTCGGGAGGGCCTTCCCTTCAGTGGGTTCAACTCGGAGGTGGACAGGAATAACGGGCGGAACGGCATACGGGCGGCTGCGCATCGGGGCATGCTCGCTGCTCCCCTGCGGTCGTCAGACTAGATCAGGATGACCACACGCTGACCGGAACGACCCCATCCGTCGCCGAATCGTGACCGGAATGCGGCCATCCGTTGCCCACGCTTGACAAGCCCCCACGACCAAGGGCTGCGGAGGCTCAGGTAGGTTCAGGCCGGGTCAGGACTTGGCGGCCGTCTTGGCCCTGGCCGCGGTGCGCGCACGGTCGCTCTGAGGCAGCACCAGCTTGCGGATACGGACCGCATCCGGTGTGACCTCGACGCACTCGTCCTCGCGGCAGAACTCCAGCGCCTGTTCCAGGCTCAGCTTGCGCGGCGGAATCAGGCGCTCGAGCACCTCGGAGGTAGCGGAGCGCACGTTGGTGAGCTTTCGTTCCTTGCAGATGTTGACGTCCATGTCCTCCACACGGGAGTTCTCACCGACGATCATGCCTTCGTAGACCTCGGTGGTCGGCTCCAGGAACATCGCCCCGCGCTCCTGCAGGTTGAACATCGCATATGACGTCGCCACACCCGTGCGGTCGGCCACCAGCGAACCGTTCTGCCGGGTCTTGAGCTCACCCACCCACGGCTCGTAGTCCTCGAACACGTGGTTGGCGATGCCGGTGCCACGAGTGTCCGTGAGGAACTCGGTCCGGAAGCCGATCAGCCCACGGGACGGCACGACGAACTCCAGCCGCACCCAACCGGTGCCGTGGTTGGTCATCTGCTCCATCCGTCCCTTACGGACGGCGAGAAGCTGGGTGATGATCCCGAGATACTCCTCGGGAGCATCGATCGTGAGCCGCTCGAACGGCTCGTGGATCTTGCCTTCGATCTCGCGGGTGACGACCTGGGGCTTGCCGACCGTCATCTCGTAGCCCTCGCGTCGCATCTGCTCGACGAGGATGGCCAGCGCCAGCTCGCCGCGACCCTGGACCTCCCAGGCATTAGGCGTCTCCGTGGGCAGAACCCTGATGGAGACGTTGCCAACGAGCTCCCTGTCGATGCGGTCCTTGATCAGGCGGGCGGTCACCTTGGTGCCCTTGGCCCGCCCGACCAACGGGGAGGTATTGGTCCCGATCGTCATCGAGATCGCCGGCTCATCCACCGTGATCAGCGGCAGAGGGATCGGGTTCTCCGGGTCGGCCAGGGTCTCGCCGATGGTGATCTCGGGAATGCCGGCCAGCGCGATGATGTCGCCGGGGCCCGCGCTGTCCACGGGCTTGCGCTCCAACGCCTCGGTCATCAGCAGCTCGGTGATCTTGACCCGCTCGACGGTGCCGTCGGCACGACACCAAGCGGCCTGCTGGCCCTTCTTGATGGTGCCGTTGTAGACCCGGCAGAGCGCCAGACGACCGAGGAAGGGTGAGGCGTCCAGGTTCGTGACGTGAGCCTGAAGCGGGGCCTCGTCGTCGTACTGCGGGGCCGGGATCGTCTCCAGGATGGCGGCGAAGAGCGTCTCCAGGCTGGCTTCGTCGGGCATGACACCGTTCTCGGGGCGGGTCAGCGACGCGCGGCCTGCACGGGCCGACGCATAGACGATCGGGAAGTCCAGCTGCTTGGACGCGTGGGCGGCATCGTCCAACAGGTCCATGAACAGCTCGTAGGTCTCGTCGACGACCTCTGCGATGCGGGAGTCGGGGCGGTCAACCTTGTTGATGCACAAGATGACCGGCATCTTGGCCGCGAGCGCCTTGCGCAGGACGAAACGCGTCTGCGGCAGGGGCCCCTCGGACGCGTCGACGAGCAGCACGACTCCGTCAACCATCGACAGTCCGCGCTCGACCTCGCCGCCGAAGTCTGCGTGGCCGGGGGTGTCGATGATGTTGACGGTGATGCCGTCGGGGTGGCCGGCCTTCTCCGCTGCCAGGCCCTTGTATCGCACGGCGGTGTTCTTCGCGAGGATGGTGATGCCCTTCTCACGCTCGAGGTCACCGGAGTCCATGGCGCGCTCATCGACGTGCTGATGGGCACCGAAGGCGCCAGACTGCCAGAGCATGGCGTCGACGAGAGTGGTCTTGCCGTGGTCTACGTGGGGAATGATGGCAACGTTGCGGATGTCACCGCGGGTCTTCAAGGGCATGGGGCAATTCTCTCAGCAATCAGTGACCGTGTTGACCACGCCCGATCAGGGGTGGGCCGGCTCGCTCATGAAGACTTCGATCGCCTTCACGATCGGCAGATCATCCGGAAGCCAGGCAACGTCATACAACTCGGACTTGGTGAGCAGGCGCAGCCGGTCGTGGTCTTCCAGGGGGCGCGGCTCGCCAGCAAGGATCTTCGCCAGCCACACCTGTATGACGTAGCGGTCGCCGAGCGGCCAGACGCCGGCCTGCGGGCCCTCGAGCAGGGCGCCGACCTCGATGTCCACCCCGAGCTCCTCGCGGATCTCGCGGAGCAGTGCATCCCGCGGCTCCTCTCCGTCCTCGACCTTGCCGCCAGGCAGCTCCCAGCCGCCGGCGAGCTCGGGAGGCTCTGTCCGTCGGGCGCTGAGCAGAGTCGTGGGGCGGTCGAGGTCGTCGACGATCGCGGCCCCGACGACGAGCTGGGGCCACGGGAGGTGCGGCGATGCTGGAGTCATGGCACCAGTCAGTCTCTCGCACCGATGACGCAGCCCCGGACCATCAGCAACCCAACGCCGCTGGACACAACCGCTGGAGCCGTGCAGGGTCGGTGTATGACCCGACTGCTGACCGACGCGGAGATCACCCGACAGCTGGACGACCTCCCGGGGTGGACGCGTGACGCCGAGAGCCTCCGCGCGTCATACGACGCACCTGACTTCCCCACAGCGGTCCAGCTGATCGTGGAGGTTGGCGAGGAGGCCGAACAGATGCAGCACCACCCCGACGTTGACCTCCGCTGGAAGGTCACCCACTGGAGACTGTCAACACACTCGGCCGGTGGCGTGACCCAGCTGGACATCGAGCTGGCCCACCGCATCGCACAAGCAGCGGCCCGACTCAACGCCAAAGCGGAGGCGACAGGTTGAGTACGACGTCTGAGTCGCTCGATCACGACGAGCCCCACACGCCGGGGATGGCGCGCCGGCTGAACTGGCTGCGTGCCGGAGTCCTCGGTTCCAACGACGGGATCGTTTCAACAGCCGGCCTGGTGATCGGGGTGGCTGGCGCGACGACCTCGCAAACGGTCATCATCACGGCAGGCATCGCTGGCCTGGCAGCAGGGGCGATGAGCATGGCCGTGGGTGAGTACGTCTCGGTCAGCAGCCAGCGGGACTCCGAGCACGCGTTGCTCACCATGGAGCGCCGTGAGCTCGAGGAGACTCCGGAGGAAGAGCTCGAGGAACTGACCGATCTGTATGCCGCCAAAGGACTTTCGCACGAGCTGGCCAAGGAGGTGGCGGTGCAGCTTACGGCACACGATGCCCTGGGCGCGCACGCCGAGGCCGAGCTCGGGATTGACCCCAACAACCTCACCAGCCCGACACATGCATCAGCCGCGTCGTTCATCGCCTTCACCCTCGGATCGCTGCTGCCGCTGCTGGCGATCGCGTTTCCACCCACATCCTGGCGGGTCCCGGTCACCGTGGTCACGGTTGTCCTCGCACTTGCCGGGACGGGGTTGTTGGCTGCCCGGCTGGGTTCGGCGCCAGTACATCGATCGGTGTGGCGCAATGTGATTGGCGGAATGGTGGCCATGGCCGTCACCTACGGCATCGGCATGCTGGTCGGTCACACCTTCTGAGCAGGCGACTCGTCCGTCCCAGGCTGGTTTCGTCGCTGTCCTGGCGCGCTGATCAGCCTTGTTCGAATGGTGTTCAGCTCGGAGAACTCGATCCACAACCAGATGCACGGCTTGTCACGATTCGGCAACTTGTCATTGCTGTTCGGCGGTCTGGGCATCATGATGAGCGCGAAGCCCATCGAGTGATGGCGCTCCGGGATTCGCGACGCATGAGGAGGTACTGGAGCCGGTGACCTCCCCGCTGGAAGTCAGTCCCACGGCGCTTGTCGCCGACCCCGAGGCGGTCCTTTCCGGTGGCGGCAAGATCGAGGGACGATCCCTCGGGCAGATCGCATGGATGCGGCTCAAACGCGACAAGGTCGCGTTGGGCGGCGGCGTCGTGATCGTGGTACTGATCTCGATCGCGATCTTCGCGCCGTTGATCGTGAAATGGCTGGGCGACCCGCCGAACGAGTTTCACCAGAACCTGATCGACACGGCGGGCGGCACGCTTACGCCTCTCGGCCCCCGGGGCGGGATGAGCCTCGACCACCTCATGGGGGTCGAACCGCTCAACGGTCGTGACATCTTCAGCCGCATCCTCTACGGCTCCAGGATCTCGCTGCTCATCGCGTTCTTCGCGACACTCCTGTCCGTGGCCATCGGCACGACCATGGGTGTCGTCGCCGGCTTTTTCGGCGGCTGGGTCGACGCGGTTATCAGTCGGCTGATGGACGTCTTCCTGGCCTTCCCGCTACTCGTGTTCGCCATCGCGCTGGCCGGCGTCATGCCCGACCAGGCGTTCGGCGTGGGTGGCGACATGCTGCGGATCCTGTTGCTGATTTTTATCATCGGCTTCTTCAACTGGCCCTACATCGGGCGCATCGTCCGCGGCCAGACGCTCTCACTGCGCGAGCGCGAGTTCGTCGACGCCGCCCGCAGTCTCGGTGCGAAGAACCCCTACCTGCTCTTCCGGGAGCTCCTGCCGAACCTGATGGCACCGATCCTCGTGTACTCCACCTTGCTCATCCCCACGAACATCCTGTTCGAGGCTGCCCTGTCGTTCCTCGGGGTCGGCGTCAGGGCGCCCACGGCAACGTGGGGTGGCATGTTGTCGGACGCAGTCACCTACTACACAGTTCCTCACTTCATGCTCTGGCCCGGTCTCGCGATCTTCGTGACGGTCCTGGCCTTCAACCTGCTCGGCGACGGGCTCCGCGACGCGCTCGACCCACGAGCTCGATGACGGAACCGATGCGCTTCTCCCACCAAACCCCGCGTTTCCATGCAGATCCCGCACAAGAAGGGTGTTTTACACCATGAAGAGAATGCGAATGAGAGCAATGGGCGCGGCCGGGGTGGCTCTCGCCCTGGGACTGTCCGCCTGCGCAGGCGGAACCACAACCAAGCCCGACGCAGGAAGTACCGGCTCAACAACCAAGGACGCGTTCAACGCCGGCCTGGGCCAAGTGTTCAACCCTTCAGAGAAGAAGGGGGGCATCATCAAGTTCGCCGATGAAGCGGCCCCTGACACTCTCGACCCAGGCGAGACCTACTACGGCTACTCGTGGGACTTCGTTCGGGTCTACGGCCGAGCGCTGACCATGTTCAAGCCGGCTCCGGGCAAGGCCAGCGCTGAGCTGGTTCCCGACCTCGCAGAGAGCCTTGGCGTGGCGTCGGACGGCGGTAAGACCTGGACCTACAAGATCCGCAAGGGCGTGAAGTTCGAGGACGGCACCGTCGTCAAGGCCGCGGACGTCAAGTACGCGGTGCTCCGGTCGACCGACAAGGCGACCTTCCCCAACGGCCCTGCGTACTTCGAGGCGATGCTCAACCTGCCCAAGGGCTACAAAGGTCCCTATAAGTCCAAGGGGATGAACACAGACTCGGCGATCAGCACTCCGGATGACTCCACGATCGTCTTCCACCTGACGGCTCCGTTTGCCGGTTTCGACTACCTGGCCCAGCTGCCGCAGACGATCCCGGTGCCCGAAGCCAAGGACACCGGCGCAAAGTACAAGGAGCACGTGATCTCCTCCGGGCCCTACATGTTCGCAACCTACGCGGCCGACAAGAGCTACACGCTCAAGCGCAACCCCAACTGGGACCAGGCAACCGACCCGAACCGCAAGGCGTTGCCCGACGGGTATGACGTCCAGCTCAACGTGAACGCGGAGGACATCGACAACAGGCTCATCTCCGGTGACCTCGACGTCGCGATCGCTGGCACCGGGCTGACGGCCGCATCGCAGAGCAAGGTGCTCAGCGACCCGGCGCTCAAGGGTCGGACGGACAACCCGACGCTCTCCCGGCTCTGGTACACCTCGATCAACCCGACCGTGAAGCCGCTCGACAACATCGACTGCCGCAAGGCCATCATGTACGCCATGGACCGGACCAGCTACCAGACTGCCTATGGTGGCGCGTTCTCCGGCGGCGAGATCGCCACGACGATCCTGCCCCCGACCATCCCGGGCTACGTGAAGTACGACCTCTACCCGGCGGGGGCGGACAACAAGGGCGACGTGGCCAAGGCCAAGGAGTCGCTGACCAAGTGTGGCCAGCCCAACGGTTTCGCCACCAACATCGCCTACCGCAACGAACGGCCCAAGGAGAAGGCCACTGCAGAAGCGTTCCAGCAGGCACTGGAGAAGGTCGGGATCAAGCTGACCCTCAAGGGCTACGCCAAGGCCGACTACTTCTCCTCGTATGCCGGTAACCCGCCGTTCGTCAAAGCCAACAACCTCGGTCTTGCCCTGAACGGCTGGGGCGCCGACTGGCCGGACGGCTTCGGGTTCCTGTCGCAGATTGTCGACAGCCGCGTCATCCGCGAGACCGGCGGCTCGTCGAACACCAGCGTCCGGATCCCCGAGGTCGACAAGCTCCTCGACCAGGCTGTCAACGAGCTCGACACCGCAAAGCGCAACGCTGTGTGGGGCCAGATCGACAAGAGGGTCATGGAGGAGGCGGTGATCTTCCCGGGTGTCTACGCCAAGAGCCTGTTGATGCGTGGGAAGAACCTGACGAACGTGTTCGTCAACGAGTCGCTGGGCTACTACGACTACATGGCGCTCGGCAAGCCGTAGCAGTCGATCCATCTCACGATAGGTAGGTGAAGGCAGCCGGTGGCCGGCCCGGAGTACCCCTCCGGGCC
>JAYSQH010000467.1:0-2498 GCA_043721655.1 Phycicoccus sp.
GCATCAGGCCGACGTGGTGCACGCGCACGACTTCTCGGCACTGCCGGTCGGTGCCGCGTTGGCGCAGCAGTGGGGGGTCCCGCTGGTTTACGACAGCCATGAGCTGTGGTCCGGGCGTCCTCGGGTTGGCCGTCCGACGCCCTGGAAGGCCAGGCGCGAGGCCAGGCTCGAGGCGACGCTCGGAGCCAGCGCGGCGGTCGTTCTCACCGTGGGCGACGGGGTGGCCGAGGCGCTGCGCAAGCGATACGGATGGCCGGACGTCCGGGTTGTCCGCAATACGTTCCCGCGCAAGCAGCTCCCCGACGCACGCATCGGGGGACCGGCCGGGGCGGTGTACGCAGGCCGGATCGCGCCATACCGAGAGCTTGAGGTGATCGCGGCGGCCAGCCGCTCAACCGATCTCCCGATCACCCTGATCGGGCCGACCGACGCCGAGTTCCTGGCCCGTTTCGACAGGGGCCGGACCCGGATCGAGGCCAGCCTCCCGGCGGACGAGGTCGACGCGGTCCTCGCCGGCGCGGGTCTGGCGCTGGTCACGCACTCCGACAAGTGGGAGAACCACCGGCTCGCGCTGCCCAACAAGCTCTTCCACGCGGTCCGGGCCGGGGTGCCCGTGGTCGCGACCGACGTCGGCGAGCTTGCCCGCGCGGTGCGCGAGCATGACCTCGGCGAGCTGTATCGCCCCGGTGACGCCGCAGACATGGTGCGCGCGATCGAGCGCGCCGTGGGCCGGTATGGCGAGCTTCAGGCTCGCGTGCGGGCGGCCGAGCGCCTGCTCTCATGGGAGACGGACGGCCGCGTGCTGCTTGACGCCTACGCTGCGATGCGGGCCACACCGCCCGGAGCGGTTATCCTTGGCCGACCTATTGATCAGGTGGAAGAGGGTTCGTGAAGAGCAAGGCGATCTCGACCGAGGACGACTACCTCGGCGAACACCACGTATACGAACCGCACCGAGTCGGCCTTCCCCCGATGGGTCCATATTTCCGGGAGGTCCGGCGCCGTCGTGGTTTCGCCTTCGAGCTGGCGCGCACCCAGATGCACGCCGCCAACACGGACACCGCGTTGGGTCAGGTCTGGCTGGTGCTCAACCCCTTGCTGCTCGCCGGCGTCTACTACCTCCTGGTCACGGTGTTGCAGCACAGCGCCAAGGGACCCACGATCCCCCCAGACCTGTTGCCAAAACTGAGTCCGGGTCAGATCGCCAACTACCCGTGGGAGAGCTTTGCCCACCTCACCTCCAGCCTCTTTCTCTTCTTCCTGATCGCGACCATCATCCAGTCGGGGGCCAACTCGGTGATCGCGGGTGGCTCGCTGATCATGAACACCCCCTTCCCGAAGATGCTGCTCCCCCTCTCGTCCTCATACCTGGCGTTCCGGCGCTACCTGCCGACCTTCCTGGTCTACATCCCGATTCACTTCCTGGCTCGCCGCCCGATCGGTCTCAACTTGTTGTGGACCATCCCGATGGTGGCCGAGGCCCTGGTCTTCGGTTTCGGGCTTGCCATGTTGTTCGGCACCCTGCAGGTCTACTTCCGCGATGTCGCAAGCTTCTTGCCGTACTTCATCCGGATCTGGCTGTATCTCTCGCCGGTGATCTACTACGTCGAGAGCCTGCCAAAGGGCTTGAAGCCGTTCATGGCGTTCAATCCGCTGTTCGCCCTCTCCGGCGGCTATGGCGAGGCGCTGGGTGGTCATGCGCCCTCAGCCAGCATGGTGCTTGGCGGTGCTGCCTGGGCGATCGCCGCATGCGTCATCGGTGGTCTGACCTTCATGTCGAGGGAGCGTGAGTTCGCTGTCCGCCTCTAAAGAAGTCGCCATTCGTATCCATGACGTGAGCGTCACCTATCGCGCGAACCTTCAGAGGAACCCCACCCTGAAGAACACGCTGGTGAACTTGGGCCGTAACAACCGCACGGTTCGTGAGATCCACGCGTTGCGCAACGTCTCCTTCGACATCCACCAGGGCCAGGTGATGGGGGTGATCGGCGCCAACGGCGCGGGCAAGTCCACCCTCATGCGCACCGTGGCCGGCATCCTTGCGCCCAGCACCGGCCGGATCGACGTCTACGGGCGGGTCAGCACGCTGCTCGCCCTGGGTGTCGGGTTCAACTCGGCGTTGTCCGGCAAGGAGAATGTCGTGCTCGGCGGCCTGGCGGCGGGTCTGACCCGCAAGGAGATCGCCGCCAAGTACGACGAGATCACGGCATTTGCAGAGCTGGGTGACTTCATGGAGCTGCCGATGAAGACCTACTCCTCGGGCATGTTCAGCCGTCTCGCCTTCGCCGTGGCCGTGCACATGGACCCTGACATCCTCCTCATTGATGAGGCGCTCTCGGCCGGTGATGCGCACTTCAAGAAGAAGGCCCAGACCAAGATGGCAGAGGTCGTCGGCCAGGCCGGGACGATGCTCCTGGTCAGCCATGCCCTGGGCGTCATCAAGGAGATGTGTGACGAGGCTGTCTGGTTGCACCAGGGCAAGCTGATCCGACAGGGCA
>JAYSQH010000468.1:0-2638 GCA_043721655.1 Phycicoccus sp.
CCCGAGGCAGATCCGGAATCGAGACACGACACCTGGCTGGCCGGTTGGAACGAAGCCCAGCAGCGAGGCCTGTCAGAGGTCCGCCATTCGTTCGCGCCGCTGCCGATCGTGGTGACTCCCTATCTGGCGCACGAGCCGGTGGGCGCAGATGCGCTCGCTGACCTTGCGATGGCGCGCACCGGTGAGATCCGAGATGTCCTGATGACGGCGCCCGCTCATGGCATGACGGTGCAGCCCGAGGGCGGCGGCTACCTCCTCACCTTGCCGCTGCCGCTGGTGACGGCCGCCGAGGTGGATCTCAAGCGACGCGATGACGAGCTGCTGGTGGCGGTGGGCGACCATCGCCGGGTGCTGTCACTGCCCAGCGTCCTGCGGCGGTGTGTCGTGACCGGCGCGACCGTGCGAGATGCAACCCTTCGCGTGCGCTTCGTTCCCGACGAGAAAGTGTGGCCCGCGAATGACTGACCAACCCCAGCCTTCGATCGGTACGGTCGCCGAGGAAGCGGCGCGGCTGATCTCGGCGGTGGCCACGATGGCGCGCTCGAACGCAGTCCCGAGCGAAGACCCCCGCCACGACCCCAGCCCGTATGCCGGTGGGCCGGCTCATGACGCGACGCCACCTCACGTCGAGCACGTGCCACCCGGCGCCGGGCCCGTGCCACCACCTCAGGCAGGGCCGGCGCCGCCTGACCCCGGGCCTCAACGTTCGCCACAAACGTGCAGCGCCTGCGGGGGTGAGAGCGGTGGCACCCCGGTTGCCTGCAAGCTTTGTCCCCTGTGCCAGGGCATCGCGCTGCTGCGGACGATTCGGCCCGAGACCGTGGACCGACTGGCCGACCTGGCCTCCGCCATGGCTGAGAGCCTTCGCGACATGGCCACCCAGTCGCGAGCCTCCGGTCCGGCGCCTGACGCCAGTGCACAGCCCGGGATGCGCCCGAATGGCGTGACGGTTCAGGACATTCGCGTGGATGACGAGAGGTGACGCGGGTGAAGACGATGATCGGGCTGGACATCGGTGGCACCAAGATCAGTGGCTGTGTCGTCGACCCGGACGGGACGATCCTGGCCAAGGGCCGAAAGGACACCCCGGCCCAGGACCCTGTGGCCATCGTCGAGGCTGCGGCCACGCTGATCCGCGAACTGTCCGTCGAACGTGAGATCGCCGCCGTCGGGATTGCCTGCGCGGGCTTCATAGACCGTACCGGCTCCACGGTGCTCTTCGCTCCCAACCTGGCCTGGCGGGACCTTCCGCTCAAGCGGCTACTCGAGTCGGCCCTCCACCTGCCCGTCACCATCGAGAACGATGCCAACGCCGCCGCCTGGGGAGAGTTCCGTTTCGGAGCCGGTGTCGGGACGGACGACATGGTGCTCGTCACGGTCGGCACCGGCATCGGCGGAGGTGTCGTGACCAACGGAGCTCTTCTCCACGGGGCCTTCGGCATAGCCGTCGAGCTGGGTCACCTGAGGGTGGTCCCGGGCGGACTACGTTGCGGCTGCGGCAATCGCGGCTGCTGGGAGCAGTATGCCAGCGGCAGCGCTCTGGTCCGAGAGGCTCGAGAGCTCGTCCTCTCCGAGACACCTCATGCGGCCCGCCTGAGCGAGCTGTGCGGCGGTGACCCCGACGGGCTCACCGGACCGGACGTCACCCGGGCCGCTGCCGAAGGCGACCCGGCGGCCCTCGAGCTGATGTCTGACCTCGGGACCTGGATCGGTGAGGGGGCTGCTTCGGTGACCGCTGTTCTCGACCCCGAGCTGATCGTGTTGGGCGGCGGAGTGGCCGAGGCAGGGGGACTGTTGATCGATCCTGCCGTTGCTGCGTTCCGTCGCCACCTGACGGGTCGGGGGCACCGGCCTGAAGCGCGGTTCGTGCTGGCCAGCCTCGGCAACGACGCCGGGATGATCGGCGTCGCCGACCTTGCCGCCCGGCGTCAACCGTGAGCCGCCGGCTTGCCATAGGTATCGACATCGGTGGCACCAAGGTGGCTGGTGGTCTGGTCGACGTCGATGGCAACATCAACCACCGGGCACGCAGGGACACACCGCATCGCTCTAAGAGCCCGTCGGTCGTCGAGGACACCATCGTTGAGGTCGTTGCCGAGCTGATGCAGATCGTCGGAGCCGGGAGCGTCGCGGCTGTCGGTATCGGAGCCGCTGGCTTTGTCGCCGCGGATCGGGCCACGGTGGTCTTCGCCCCGCATCTGTCGTGGCGGCACGAACCACTCCGTGAGGCCCTGCAGAAGCGCGTTGCCGTTCCGATCTTTGTGGACAACGATGCCAACGCGGCAGCCTGGGCCGAGTGGAAGTTCGGGGCGGCTCAGGGCGAGTCCCATCTGATGATGATCACCCTGGGAACCGGCATCGGGGGCGGCATCCTGATCGACGGTCAGGTGCAACGTGGTCGTTTCGGTATCGCCGGAGAGTTCGGACACATGCAGGTGGTGCCGGGCGGTCACCGTTGTGAGTGCGGCAACCGTGGGTGTTGGGAGCAGTACGCCAGCGGAAATGCGCTGGTGCGTGAGGCGCGCTCGCTGTTCTCAGCAAACTCACCGCTTGCCAGCGACCTCTTCGATCGCGTCGAAGGCATTCCGGCCAACCTCACCGGTCCGTTGATCACGGCGGCCGCGCGCGATGGTGACCC
>JAYSQH010000469.1:0-3644 GCA_043721655.1 Phycicoccus sp.
CGGCGAGGGGGTATGCCAACAGCGTAGGTCAGCGCTGTCAGCCTGTTTATCGGGAGTGCCATTGCTGCTGGGCCGCAACCAGACCCTCGGCGACGAGGCTCTCGAGCGCGTCGGCTGCATCGCTGACCAGCAGGGCCACCTCGCTGCGCTCGGAGCTGGAGAAGTCGTGCAACACGAAGTCCGCGGCATCCATCCGCCCCGGCGGGCGTCCGATGCCGACACGAACGCGCAGATAGTCCCGCGTGCCAACGGACTTGGTGATCGAGCGCAGGCCGTTGTGGCCGCCCTCACCGCCGCCGAGCTTCAGCCGGACCTCGGCGAAGGGGATGTCCAGATCGTCATGGATCACGACGAGGTTTTCAACGGGGGTCTTGAAGAACGACATCAGCCCGGCGACCGGCCCACCGGACTCGTTCATGTAGCTGAGCGGGGTGGCGATGACCGCCCTCGGCCCTGGCGCCCCACCGGCCAGGACACCGACCCGGACCTCGGCCGCGACCGCCCGGGCCTTGTGCGAACGCAGGCTGGCACCGGCACGGGCCGCCAGCTCGACCACGACCGTGGCGCCGACGTTGTGCCGGTGACCGGCATACGACGGCCCTGGGTTGCCCAGCCCGACGATCAGCCAAGGGGTCATCGCGTCCATTTCGGTTCGACGAACAAAGTGGTTGACCCGGTCCCGACGATGCCAAGGACCGGGTCATCCGCAGGTGGCTCAGGCGTTGTCGCCCTTGTCGCTCTTGTCGGCGTCAGCTGCGAGCGCCTCGTCAGCGGCCGCCACTTCATGGGCCTCGGCTTCGGCAGCCGCGATGGCCGCTTCAGGCAGGTTGGCCGCGACCTCAGCCGCGAGCTCGGCCTCGAGCTCTTCGGCGGTGATGGCCTGGGTGATGTTGACAACCAGCACGTCGCCGTCGGTGAGCAGCTCGGCGCCCTTGGGCAGGACCAGGTCGCGAGCGTGGATCTGGGTGCCGGCCTTGAGACCGTCGACGGAGACGTCGAGTCGCTCAGGAATGTGTGTGGCTTCGACGGCCAGCTCGACGGTGTTGTTCTCCAGCGAGACGACGGTCTCGATGAAGGCTTCGCCCACGACATGGACCGGCACGTCGACGTGGACCTTCTCGCCCTTGCGGACCACGACGAGGTCGACGTGCTCGATGATCGGCCTAATCGGGTGGCGCTGGATGTCCTTGGCCAGGGCCAGCTGGTCCTTGCCGTCGATCTCAATGGTGAGCAGGACGTTGGCAACCTTCAGCACCATCATCGTCTCGTGGCCCGGCAACGTGATATGGACCGGCTCGGTGCCGTGGCCGTACATAACGGCTGGGATCTTGTGCTCGCGTCGAATGGTGCGCGCGGCGCCCTTGCCGAACTTGGTCCGGGCCTCGGCGATAAGCTTGTTCTCGGTCATGGGGCTCTCCTACGTTGCTTGATGTCTGGCCTGTCAGCTGACTGCGGTGGGCCTCGACGCGGGACGCGGCACGACACCGGTGACCGGCGTGGCGAGCGCTGTCCACCCCGAAGGATCGGGGCGTCTGGCGCCACCGCGTCGATCACGGACCTCTGCATCAGCTGGATCGAAGCGCACCAGCCTCATTCATGCAGCGTCCCTCGCCGAGGCAACCTGCAGAGTCTAGGGGAACCGGCGCTTCATACGGAAATCCGTGACGTATGCGCGGAGCGAACCTCGCGCTCTCAGTAGGGATCGGTAGGCGAGTCGAAAAGACTGGTGACCGAGCCGTCCTCGAAGACCTCACGGATCGCCTGGCTGAGCAGCGGGGCGATCGACAGCTCAGTGAGCTTGTCGAAGTGCCGCTCGGCCGGGATGGGAAGGGTGTTGGTCACGATGATCTCGCGGACGTTGCAGTTCTTGAGCCGGTCGACGGCAGGGCCGGACAGGATCGCATGCGTGGCCGCGATGATCACGTCGTTGGCACCGGCAGCCAAGAGGGCGTCAGCCGCTTTGGTGATCGTTCCGGCGGTGTCGATCATGTCGTCGACCAGGATGCAGGTGCGGCCCTTGACCTCACCGACGACCCGGTTAGCCACGACCTCGTTGGGCCGGGTGATGTCGCGGGTCTTGTGGATGAACGCCAGCGGAGCCCCCCCGAGTCGCTTGGACCACTGCTCGGCCACTTTGATCCGGCCGGCGTCCGGTGAGACGACGGCCAGCTGCTCGTTGCCGTACTTCTTGCGAACGTACTTCGACAGGATAGGCAGCGCCCCGAGGTGGTCGACCGGCCCGTCGAAGTAGCCCTGAATCTGGTCAGCGTGCAGGTCCACGGACATCAGCCGGTCGGCCCCGGCGGTCTTGAACAGGTCAGCGATGAGACGGGCCGAGATCGGCTCGCGGCCACGGTGCTTCTTGTCCTGCCTGGAGTACCCGAAGTACGGCATGACGACGGTGATGCGCTTGGCTGAGGCACGCTTGAGGGCATCGACCATAAGCAGGTGCTCCATGATCCACTCGTTGACCGGAGCGGTGTGGCTCTGGATGACGAAGGCGTCCGAGCCGCGAACCGACTCCTCGTAGCGCACATACATCTCGCTGTTGGCGAACTCGAAGGCCGAGGTCGGGACCAGGTTCGTCCCGAGCTGGTAGGCCACCTCTTCGGCGAGCTGAGGGTTGGCCCTGCCCGAGAAGACCATCAGGGTTTTCTCCGTCGTGCGCTTCAGGCCGCTCATGCGGTGGGGTTCCCTTCGGGGACGTTGGGTGTGCCTTCGCTGGCGGCTTTGTCTGCCCACGTGGTCGCTTCAACTGCCGCTGCGGCGGCCTGCGCGGACGCTGTGCCCGGACGTTTCTTCTGTACCCATCCGAGCAGATTGCGCTGTGGCGCGACGTTGACGGCCAGCGCGCCGGGCGGGACGTCCCGGCGGACGACCGTCCCGGCGCCGGTGTAGGCCCCGTCGCCCACCGTCACTGGCGCGACGAACATGTTGTCCGACCCGGTCCGGCAGTGGCTGCCGATAGTGGTGTGTGACTTGTTGACGCCGTCGTAGTTGACGAAGACGCTCGACGCCCCGATGTTGGAGTGCTCGCCGATCGTGGCGTCCCCGACATAGGTCAGGTGCGGCACCTTGGACCCGGCGCCGATCTGGGCGTTCTTGGTCTCGACGAAGGTGCCGATCTTGCCCTTCGCTCCGAGCACGGTGCCCGGACGCAGGTAGGAGAAGGGCCCGACCAGCGCGCCCGCGCCGATGACGGCCGAGAACCCATGCGTGCGTATGACGGACGCGCCGTCGCCGATCTCGACGTCGGTGAGCGTGGTGTCGGGGCCGAGGACGACGCCGTCCCCGATGATGCTGGCGCCGTGGATCTGGGTCTGTGGGTGGATCGTGACGTCGCGCCCAAGGGTCACGTCGGCGTCGATCCACGTCGTTGCCGGGTCGACCACGGTCACCCCGGCCCGCATCCAGTGTTCGACGATGCGCCGGTTGAGCTCGCCGCCGAGCCGCGCCAGCTGGACCCGGTCGTTGACGCCCTCGGTCTGCCACACGTCCTCGACCAGGTGCGCGCTCACCCGAAGGCCCTCAGCGCGGGCAATCCCCACGACGTCGGTGAGGTACTTCTCGCCCTGCGCGTTGTCCGTGCCCACCTGGGCCAGCGCCTTGCGCAGCACCTCGGCGTCGAAGGCATAGATGCCGGC
>JAYSQH010000470.1:0-4167 GCA_043721655.1 Phycicoccus sp.
TCACGTAGTTCACCGCGCCCTGGGGAAGCAGGACGACTGCGACGATGATGATCGCGCCAAGGATGAACGTGTGCAGGTCGGTGAAGTTCTGGCGCAGGAACTCTGAGAGGAACTGCAGCGCCACCGCACCGAGCAGCGGGCCAAGGACGGTGCCGCTGCCGCCGATGATGACCATGATGATCATCAGCACGGTGATGTCCACGTCGAACAGCCGCTCCGGGAAGATGGTGACCTGCTGGAACGCGTAGCTCGCGCCGACCAGACCCGTGATGAACCCCGACAACGCGAAGGTCAGCACCTTCATCCGGGTGGTGTTGATCCCCAATGCCGCAGCGGCGTCCTCATCCTGGTTGATCGCCCGCAGGGCGTAGCCGAACTTGTTGCGGGCCACCAAACCACTGACGATCACCGATAGGACGGCCAGCCCGAGGAAAAGCAGGTAGAACCCGTCATTGCCGAGGTATGCGGTCGTGGCGTTGACACCGACAGTCGGCACAGTGATGCCGGCGCCCCCACCGGTCAGGTCCGTCATGTTGGTCACGACCTCGCGCATGCCTTCAGCCACGCCGAGGGTGGCGATGGCGAAGTAGTGCCCCTTGAGCCGAAGCAGCGGGATGCCGATGATGATGGCGAACAGCGCCGCCACGAACCCGCTGAGCAGCAACGACGTCCAGAAATTGAAGTGCCAGTGACTCATGGCGACCGCCGTGAAGTACCCGCCCACCCCAAAGAAGCCCACCTGGCCGAAGGAGGCATAGCCGGCGAAGCCACCGATGAGATTCCAGGCTTGGGCCAGCGCGACGAACATAAAGATCGTCGCGACAGTCCGCTCCTGGCCGGAGTAGAGCTGGCCCTGCAGCCCCAGGGCGGCCAGCAGTGTCACCATGCCCAGCGCCCACGGACGTAGACGCCTCGCCTGGTCGCCTCGCAACGTCGAGATGAGTCCCTGTTGGGGCGTCTTTGTCAGCGTCGGCATCAGACCTCCAGCCGTGCGGCGTAGTACTGCCGGCCGACCAGCCCGGTGGGCCGGAAGATGAGGACGACGATGAGGACGAGGAAGGCCAGGGCGTTGACCCAGGTGCCCGGCAGGTACTGCCCGCCCCAGGCCTGGACGAGGCCGATGACCAGGCCGCCAACGAGGGCTCCATACATGTTGCCCAGGCCGCCGAGGACCGCCACGACGAACGACATGAGGGTGAAGCTTGCGGCTGCCGAGGGGTTGAATGTCCCGACAGTCCCGATCATCGCCCCCGCCATGCCCGCCAGCGCGGCGGCGATGCCAAAGGTGAGCGCGTAGACATGGCGGGCCCGGATGCCCATCAGACGGGCGGCCCCGCGGTCCATCCCGGTTGCCAGGATCGACATCCCGGTGCGGGTGCGGTTCATCACGGCCACCAGTATCAGCGTGATCCCCACTGCCAGCGCGAAGGCGAGCAGCCGGCCCAGCGGCACCCGGACGCTGCCGAACGCCAGGCTCTGACTGGCGTAGGAGGTCTCGATGCTGCGGTAGTCAGCGGAGAAGGCGAGGTTCATGCCCTGGACGATCATCAGATCGAGTCCGAACGTCAGCAGCAACGTGATGAAGATCGGCCCGTTGATAACAAGGTTGATCAGGAAGCGCTGCAGCACGTATCCGAAGACGAACAGCACCGCTGCCGAGACGAACATGCCGAGGAACGGGTCAAGCCCGAACCACTGGTGCATCTCCCAGCCGACGTAAGCACCGAGGATGACGAACCCGCCGTGGGCCAGGTTGACGACATTCATCACACCCCAGACCAGGGAGAACCCCACGGCGACGAGCGCCAAGAGCCCTCCCTGGAGGAGACCATAGACGGTCGCCTGAAGGAATCCGCTCACTTATTTGGTGCCGGGCCAGATCATCTTGGCCTCCGCGGAATCCGTCGGCCACACCGTGACGGCCTTGCCGTTCTGGATCTGGATGACCGACATCGGCTTGTAGATGTTCTGTCCGGTGGCGTCGAACTTGATCTTGCCGAAGAACGACTCGGTGTCCAGGCCGGAGAGGGCGGCACGGACCGCGTCCGGCTTGGCGGAGCCCGCCTTCTCGGCTGCCAGGACGAGCGCAAGACAGGCGGCGGTGGCTTCGGCGTTGTGGTAGTCCGGCGCGTGGCTGAACTTGGCCTGGATGTCCTTGGCGTAGTCCTTGGCCGTGCCAAAGTACGTGTCCGTGCCCTTCGTGGCGTCGGTCCACTGGCTGGACCCGAGGACGTTCTCGGCCTGGGCCCCCAGGGTCTTGGCGAAGTCCGGGGTGGGCGGCGCCACGCTCTCGCCGAAGCCGGTCGGCGTCACGCCAAGCTCCTTGGCCTGCTTGATGATGGCCACGCCCTCCACGAGGTGGACCGATCCGATGATGACGTCAGGGTGTTCGCCCTTGACCTTGGTCAGTGCAGAACTGACGTCGGAGGTGCCGTTGGGGAAGTACTGCGGGTCCAGGACCTTGAAACCCAGGCCCGTGGCGGTCTTCATGCCGCCCTCGGTGACGGTCTTGGAGAAGCCGTCGTCGGCGGAGAGGAACACGACGCTCTTGGGCTTGGGCGTGGCGAGCTCGGCGATCGCCTTGACGATCGAAGAGGCGTACTCCGTGGCTGGCGACAGGACGGCGAAGGTGCTCTTGTAGCCCTTGCTGAAGATCTTGTTGTCGGCGCCTGCGGAGTCGACCATGATCTGGCCGTTGCGCTCGATGACCGCAGCCTGGGCCTCGGTGTTAGCGGACCCGTAGGAGCTGAGGATCAACTTGACGCCTTTGTCGTTGAACTGGTCGACCAGCTGGGCCGCGACGTCGGGCTTGGAGGTGTCGTCCTGGTACTGGATGTCGAGCTTGACCTTTGTGCCGCCCATGTCGACGCCGCCCTTGGCGTTGACCTTCTCCTGGCAGAGCTGGTAGCCCTCCTTGGTGAGGACTCCTTCACGGGCCAGCTTGCCGGTCACCGAGACGGCCGCGCCGATCGTCAACGTCCCGGATGCCGCGGCGCCTGTGCTCGTCGCCTCACCCTTGGAGCCGCATCCAGCCACCACCAGGCTGGTTGCGGTGATGACCACGGCCACTGCCAAAGTTTTCGACCTCACGACGTTCGCCTCTCTCGTAGCACCAGTCCTGCTGTGCGGACTGTCTACAGTGAAGGAGGTCACAAATCAAGCATTTTGGATATTGGATCCCAGAAGCGGCATTTCGGGCCTCCGAAAGGTCAGGCCGGCGCTGCGAACGGCGTGTGCCCCCTACCGTCGGGTAGCGAAAAGGCAACGAGCAGGCCAACCGCCAGCAGGGCCAGCACGGTACCGACCTCGCCGGGCCAACCGAACCCGGCATAGAACAGCCCCCCGACGAAGCCGGCCACGCTCGAGCCGATGTGGTAGCCAAAGAGGTACAGCGCGGAGGACTGGGCGCGCTGGCGGGTGGCCCAGACGTTGACCCAGCCGCTGGTCACCGAGTGCGCGCCGAAGAACCCGAATACGATTGCGGAAGCGCCGGCCAGCACGACCGGCAGCAGGTCGGAGAGGGTTACCAGCGCACCCGCCGCCATGATCGCCATACAGAGCAGCAGCACCCCGCGCCGGCTGCGCCGGTCGGTCAGCCGGCCCATCCAGTTGGCACTGACCGTGCCGAAGAGGTAGAGCAGGAAGACCAGGGCAACCAGCGCGGGAGACAGGTCGAACGGCGCGCTGGCCAGGCGGTACTGCAGGTAGTTGAAGAACGAGACCAGACTGCCCATGAGGACGAACCCACACAGCGCGAGACGGATCATGACCGAGTCTCGCAAGAGCCCGTGCAAGCCCGCCATTCGTTTGCGCATGCCGCCAGGGGTTGCGACAAAGTTGCGCGAGGACGGCAGTCGCAGGGCCACCCACAGTCCACCCACGAGGCACAACCCGCCCACCACGGCCATGGCTAGGCGCCAGCTCGATGCGCTGGCCAGCAGACCGCCTGCGAGCCGGCCGGTCATCCCGCCCAGGCCGGTCCCGCTGATGTAGAGACCCATGACGCGACCCATCCCGGAGGGATGGAACTCCTCTGCGACATAGGCCATCGCCACTGCAGGAAGACCGGCCAGAACGAGCCCGGTGAGCACCCGCAGCACGAGCAGCGCCCCGAAGCTGGGGGCGATCGATGAGGCGAAGGTGAGAGCGGCGCCGAACAGCACGGCG
>JAYSQH010000471.1:0-3770 GCA_043721655.1 Phycicoccus sp.
CTAAGGTCCGGCCGACCCGCATGGTGACGGCGCCGATCGAGGTCATCTGAGGCAGCGTGGTGGACGGGAAACCGAAGAACACACGGGTGAGCGGGCGCATCATCAGCTGAATCCCAGTCGGGCTGTGGATCCCGGTTTCGATCCACATGAACTGCGACTGGGCGATGCGAGCTAGATCCTCGGCGCTGAAGCCACGGGAAGTCGGTGTGGGCCGCGGGTCATCGAAGTCAAGAACGGTGGCCATCGTGGGGCGATTCTCGTGCCGCCGTAGGTATGCAGCTGACAGCCCTCGAAGCGAGCTGGCTGACTTCCATTCGGTGTCGAACCATGCACGCACAGTGTCGGTGATCGTGTTGCTCGTCACCGCCATGGGTGCCTGCTGGTGGGCATCAGTGAAGCGAAAACGGATGCGCACCCAAGATCCGCGACGCATCCAGGGGCTGGCCTCCAGAGCCGAAGTGGGTAAGGTCGCCGGCGCAAGAGCGTTGATCGCCCGGGCTGCGGAACTCCGCCCATCCCTGGCCCACCCCCAAGTCGGCGAACTCGGACATCGGCTGGGCACTGCGCGTGGGGTGGACTGCTACGCCAGCGTCGAGGACTCCGTGGTCCTGCTCGGCCCCCCGCGCTCAGGCAAGGGCGTGCACATCGTTATCAACGCCATCCTGGACGCGCCTGGTGCGGTCATCACTACCTCCACCCGCCCCGACAACCTGACCGCGGCCCTTGAGGCGCGCGCGAAGTTGGGACCAGTGGCCGTCTTCGACCCGCAGCGGCTCGCACCCGGCATACCGTCATCAACTCGGTGGTCCCCGATCCGGGGGTGCGAGAACCCTCAGATGGCCATGGTCCGTGCCAAGGCCCTGACCGCCGGCGCCGCGGCGGGCACCACCGACTCCAACTTCTGGCAGTCCTCGGCGGAGCAGGCGGTGCGCTGTCTGCTGCACGCGGCCGCCCTGGGCGATCGCACGTCCGCCGACTTGTACCGCTGGTCGCTGTCGGCCGCGCAGGCCCGCGAGGCGGTAATGATCCTGGCTACCCACCCGCGGGCGGCGCTGTCCTGGCATCAGGGGCTCGAGGCGATCGTGGGCGCCGACCAGAAACAGCGGGACTCCGTGTGGGCCATGGTCGCTATCGCTTTCGCCTCACTGGCCGACCCCAGAGTGCTGGACGCGGTGTCCCCCGGACCCGGCGAGCAGTTCGACCCGCAAACTTTCCTGCGGCAGCGCGGCACGGTGTTCCTGGTGGGCACCTCAACGGGCGCCTCGGCCACGGCCGGACTGGTCGGCGCCTTCGTCGAAGACGTGGCCGAGGCCGCTCGACGGTTGGCCGCAGCCTCCCCAGGGGCGCGGATCGACCCTCCCTTGTCGATGATCCTGGACGAAGCCGCGAACTACCCACTGCCCTCGCTGCCCTCTTTGATGTCAGAGGGTGGCGGCACGGGCATCGCGACAATGGTTGTCCTGCAGTCGCTGTCGCAGGCTCGCGCGGTTTGGGGTGAGCATGAGACCTCGGCGATCTGGGACGCGGCCATCGTCAAGCTCATCCTGGGCGGCGGGTCGAACGCAAGAGACCTCGAGGATCTGTCCAAGCTGATCGGGCAACGAGAAGAGCGGCAGTACACCGAGTCCATTGGCGCCGACGGCCGCCGGTCGGCCTCCTCGACCATCCGCGAGACCCCGGTCATGGACACGTCCCGGCTCCGGATGCTGCCGTTCGGGACCGCGGTGATGATGCTGCGCGCCGCCCGCCCGATCGTGTTGAGCATGACGGCGTGGACGCAGCGGCCGGACGCGGTCGAGCTGCAGCGCTCGCGTCGCCGGCTGGAGAAGGTGATCGAGCGTGCGAGCTCCCCTACGCACCAGTCGCGGGTCTCGTAGGCGAATGCTCCGGCGCGCTCATTACGGATCCTGTTTGAACTCCGCTGCGTGGTACCGCAAGCGAGAGCAGCGGTACGTCGCATGGCGACAGGGGACCGGAACGGTGCCCGGAGGCGCGGTCTGCGGCCAAGTTTGGACGCTGAGAATGGGGCACCCACACCACCGCACCTACACCCGTCTGGGACGAGAACTACCAACCGATCTCGTGTCTATGTGCAAGGCGGATCCCGTGCATCTGCATAACCTTTGGGACGCCCACCCATCCTGGCGGACAACAGGCCGGGCGACTGCGACCTTGGGCGTCATCGCCGCACTTCGTCGACAGCGGCGCGTGGTCGGTCCGGCCTCGCGCGTGCCGGCGTGAACGACAGACCAACAGGGATGACAACGAGGCAGGACCCGTTCGCGGCAGAGCTCGACGACCTGCGGGGTCCGACCCATTGGCCGTCATTGCGGCCGGATGAGGCCCGCCAGGCCTGGGCTGATCTACGCGACTGGGTCGAGCGTCTCGTCGAACGCTTCGGCCTGGAGACCCGTGTCGTCCCACCCTGCTGGTACCGGCATAACACGCTCGTCGAGGCACTGTCCGCGCTACGCGACCATGAGCGAATCTGTTTTGCCCCGAGCGCTTCCCGGACCGCTGCGGTCGACTGGTTTCGCGGGCTGCGCGAGATCGAGCACCGACTCACAGAAGCCTGCGCACGGACCCAGTGCTCGGTCAACGAGCACCGCCCTGACCCTCCGCGCATCTGGCGCACGGATCAGGCCCAGTGGCAGACCTTCGTCGAGACCGACGTCCGCGACCGCGAACAGCGTGTCCTTGACGAAGACCTCGCGGGCGGCTGAGTACGGCACTTCGTTTGAGCGCGACCCGAACGATGACCGTAAGAGATCCTTGGGACACAGCCGAAGGCGATCGGCCACCCCACCCGCGACAGCTCGATTGCCTCGTGTGCCGCTCCCCTTTCGATACGTCGCCGACCACCGGACACGACCGGATCTGAGATCAGGTTGACCCGCGACACACGTGCCAGGCTTTCGGGATGAGGTTGTGCCATCGCACCGACCAGAAGGGCCGCGACGGGATCGAGGCTGTTGGCTTCCAGCAGCCGAACCCACCGGTCGGACCGTGGTGGACATCGCCGGAGCGTGGGCGCGTTTGGTTCGCGACCTCCAAGGAGGTGTCCCGCCAGACGTGCTGGCGATCGGGATGGTGGGTGTGGATCGAAGTGCCCCACGACACCTCGGAGTACCTGCTGCCCGACGGGGAGCCATACCAGGGCAACTACCGGCTGAGCATCGAATACGTGAATGGTCTGGAAGTGATGTTCGAGCAGGGCCACTGAGCTCCGTCTAGGTGTTTGCCACCGATGACGTTGGAGGAGCTATCAGCTCAGAAGCGGGCAACGGAACATGCGCTCTATGCCGCCAGGCGGAGTGTCTCGTCGGTCGGCTGCCTTCCGTTCATCGGCGGCCGCGACTCGTCTTCCACCGGAAGTGGACGAAGATCCGCCCGAAGTTGTCCGAGTCTTTCTCCACCCGGTGGTAGAGCGCCCTGACCTCCTTCTGGTCGAGAAAGCGCAGCACGCGCTTCTTCAACGCACCCGAGCCCTTACCGGGGATGATCTCCACCAGCGGGGCCTTCTTGGCTACCGCTTCATCCATGACGGCGCGAAGGGCACGGTCGATGTCCTGGCCGCGGTTGTAGATATCGTGCAAGTCAAGGGTGAGCTTCACGAAGCCATCGTGCACCCGCGATCCGCAGAAGCACTCGCCTCACTGCAGGAACCCTGATGAAGCGCTCCAGAACGTCGCTTTTTGCCGCATACAGCGCGCGTTTGAGTCCCACCCGCCGTCCGCTACCGGCGCGACATCCCCGGCGCCAGCGTTCAA
>JAYSQH010000472.1:0-4429 GCA_043721655.1 Phycicoccus sp.
CGCGAGGTCCGCAACACGATGCGTTCACTCGGCGAGCAGGGCAAGACCGTCCTGGTCAGCAGCCACATCTTGGACGAGGTCGAGCAGGTGGCTGACACGGTCTCGATCATCGGACACGGCCGGTTGCTGGCCTCAGGTCGGGTGGCCGATGTCGTCGGCGACCAGATCTCGACATCCGTGCGAGTGGGAGTCACCGATCCCGTTGCGGCACAACGCATCCTCACCGATAGCGGTCTCGTGGTCCGCCACGACGGTGGCCTGCTCGTCGTTGACGGCGTCAGCGACGGCGCAGAGATCACCAGGCGCCTGGCAGCACACGACCTGTTCGTCAACGAGCTGACGCCGGTTCGCGCAAACCTCGAGTCGGTCTTCCTGGAGCTGACGGCTGACGAAGGAGTCGAGACGGTGGGGGCGGCTCGATGATGCGCCTGACCAAGGTCGAGCTGCGGCGGCTGTTCTCGCGCCGGCTCACCTCTGTCGCCATCCTCGGTGCGCTGGTCGTCACGGGGCTGATGTTGTTCAGCACCTTCCAGTCAGCCAAACCACTGAGCAGCGCTGAGCTCGCCTCACAGCGAGTGCAGTTCGACCAGACGCGCAAGGACTGGGAGGTCAACGGTGCACAGCAGGTCAAGGACTGCTTGTCGCAGCAGGCGGAACAACAGAAGACAGATCCCAAAGCCAGCCTGGGCTGCGACCATATGGAACCAACGTTGGCGAACTGGGGCAAGCCGCAGGCGAAGTTTGCTGAGATCATGCCAAGTACACTCGTTGCCGGGTCATTCCTGCTCGCTTTCGTGGGCTTCGTGATCGGTGCCAGCTTCGTGGCGGCCGAGTTCAGCAGCGGATCGATGGCCAACTGGCTGACGTTCGAGCCGCGGCGGATGCGGGTCTACGCCAGCAAACTGGCGGCCGCCGGCCTGGGCATGATCCCGGCCACGGTCGCTTTGCTGAGCCTGCTCACCGCTGGGGTCTGGCTGATCGTGGCCCATTTCAGCCCCACCCTGGGTACGAGCGCGAAGGCCTGGGGTGATCTCGGCGTGATGGGCGCCCGCTCGCTCGCGCTGGCACTGGCTGCCACCGTGGCAGGGGCAGCCATGGGGTTGCTTCTACGCCGAACAGTGGCTGTGCTGGGCATCACCGTTGGCTACCTCGTGTTGGTCGAAGGTGTTTTCGGTCAGGCGCTGCAGAATGCGCGACCCTGGCTCCTGCAGCTCAACGTCACTGGCTGGCTGAAGCACGGCGCAACGTACTTCATCAACACCTGCAGCACCGACGCTCAGGGCAACTACAACTGCCGGGGCGTCGAAAAGGTCCTCTCATTCAGTCACAGCTCGATCTATCTGGGCCTGCTGGTCCTGATCGCCATCGCCCTGGCCGCACTGGTGTTCCGCCGCCGCGACGTCAGCTGAACTCAGGACTCTTCCGACACGATGAGCACGAGATGATCGAGGTGGCAAAACCGCGACCGACCCCTGCACCCACACATCCCTCACAGAGCGATGAGCCGCGCGCTCCGGCGGACGGCCCAGGTAGATCGCCGGTCACCGATCGGCTTATGACGATCTTTGTCGGCGTCGCCACCGCCCGACTACCGGCCCCCGCTCGAACGGGCACTACCTGGTCTAAGCCGCGATCCCGTGCTTCGAGCCGCCGGCGCCTGCACGCCGACGCACGACGACTGCGTCCCGCACGACAGCATCGGGCGCTACCCGCGCCCCGCCCTCGATCACCACGTCGGACCCGACCCGTGCTCCAGTACCGATCCACGTCCCGTTCTCTGCCCGCGTGCGCGGGCCGAGGTGTACGTTCCCGGCGACGACGACGTCCTTCCCGACGATCACGTCGTGATCCAGCCAGCTCCCCGCGCCGATCCGAGAGCGGTCGCCCACTTGCACACCGGCCTCGACGTAGGCCGTCGAGGCCACCATCGCAGCCTCGTGCACCCGCGCCCGCGGTGAGACCAGCCCGCCACCATTGGCGTGGCGCACGTAACGAACCACCCGTCCGCTGTCGTCCTCGAACTCGACAGTCGCTGCCATATGTTCTCCCTTGTTCTCGACCCTGCTTCTAGTTCACATAACGAAGGGAAGACTCCTAGGATTCCGGTGCCCTGGTGGCCGCGACGATCCCATCGCGCAACTTCTGTAGCCGCCTGGACTCGCCCAGTCGCAGATGAGGTAGCCACGGACGCGCGCATGGTCACCGCAACTCTCGACGGATCGTCCATCGGACGCCGAAACTTGCTTCTTTCCGTCCGGTCATCGTTCCGCTTGTGACACCTTCGCGGTGGTCGCTGGGGCTCCAAACCGTCCAATGGCCCGTCCCGATTCGGCACGCTCAGGCTGGCCCGTAGGCCGCCTCAGCCGAGCAAGCATGCTGTCAACCGGTGGGATCTGCAAGGTCGCTGCGATAAGCAGGCGACACCGCTTGGAGGGAGGCGCAATGTGGCGCCAGCCGTGTGCGCGGTGAAGCAGTGCGTTGGTCCCGGCTGGCCTGCTGTGAGGTGACCACATTTCCCACCGCGGCCAAAGGGCAACCTGCCGTCGAGGCGTGTGGCTCGACGTCTGAAAGGTGCTGGCTTTGCTAGAGCACGGGCTCAGCGGATGGTGGTGGAGCTGAAAGGGGCCCGGCTGGGCCCGAGTGGGGTCCAGCCAGCCTCGAGCAGGGGCCTTTGCTGGTGAGTGTGACCCGCGTTGCCGGTTGAGGCGCCCATCAAGGTGGTGTTCTCCCGATACGGAAGAAGAGAAGGACCATCCTCCATGGATACGCGCATCAGTAGCAGGTAGACCCGCCTCGCTGACCTCCGCTCAGCCCCTTCTGGATGGAGCGGGCCTGCTTACGACCAGGAGATCATTCAGTGCTGGCAGTTGCTCACGCGGGCAGAGGGGGCCGGTCGACATCCTCTTGGGTTGCCGGTTGCGCTGGGCTCGGCGACGGCTACACCGAATGGGTCAGCCAGGGCCTGCCGGTCGCGGTCGGTCACGCACCGGGGGCTGACCGCGCCGTCTCAGACGGGTGGGCGCCCAGACTGGCACGTTCCCCAGGTTTCTACATCGTTTTTACATGGTTCCTGACCACGACCGATACACCTGGGAGGAAGTCTGGGGATATCCCCGGAGGAACGGGGAATCAGAGAAGGAGTTGACGATGATGGCTCGGTATGGCAAGAAAATGGGTTCAATCGGCGCACGGGGACAGAAGAGGACAGCCATGAGACGTCCCTTGCTAGTTGGTGCGTTGGCGGCAGGCGTGGTCGCCCTCGGCGCCGCGACGGCGGTGGCTGTGGGCCCCCTCGGTAGCCCATCTCCCGCGCCTTCGACAACGAGCGGCCAAAGCGCGAGAATAGTTCCCGGCACGGGCACGAGCATGATGAGCGGTACGAGCAAGAATCTGATGGGCCGCACAGGCACGAGGAGTCCGGGCACAAGCATGATGAGCGGTACGGGCACGGCGAGGGCGGCCACGAGCATGATGGACACAGCGGCACCAGCAACAACATGATGGGTGGCACGAATGCGGGCGCGATTTGCCAAATGACGGCAACCTGCTCTCCCGTGTGCGTGCGTGGGGTCCGAACACCGGGGCACGGGGCAGAGCCAGATCTTGACCTTGGGCGAGTGCATCGGTCGCTGGTCCGACTACTCGCACCGCGATGATTCAAGGGGTCACTTTCGTACCCTCAACATCGCAGTCCACGGATAGGAAACGCTGTGCTTGACGCCCATCCCGGCCTTCCCGAGGAGCTGGCGATCCAGCGCCGCGACACTGCCGGCCCGCGCCATCTGATCCGGTTTTCTTGTGACGCGGCTCTCATGACGTGGGCGTTGACCTGGTCGTTGACTTTGAATTTGGCCTTGTACGGCCCAGTGAAACCATCGATGGGCCGACTGCCCTGACTCACACGACGCAGATCTCCCGGACCTCGATTCAAGGAGCTCGATCATGACGACTTGGCGCAATCGCGCTGCCTGCCTCGATGAAGATCCCGAGCTGTTTTTCCCGGTCGGGAACACCGGCCCTGCTCTCCTCCAGATCGAAGAGGCGAAAACCGTATGCCGTCGCTGCCAGGTCGTTGAGACCTGCCTGGAATGGGCCATGGAGTCTGGGCAGGATTTTGGCGTGTGCGGCGGAATGTCCGAGGACGAATGGCGTGCCCTCAAGCGACGACATGCTCGCGCCCGACGCGCCAGCTGAGTGACGGCGGGCGGGATCGCTTAGGATCCGCGACGCACCACACCCCGGCGAGCACTGAGGTCGTTCTAGTCTCGGTCTCAGCCCCGGCGATCCACGTGCTGCGACATGAGGAACATCAGCCTTACTGAAGTCGGGCCGGAACCGGTAGTGGAAGGTCCAAACCGTGAGCCGCTCAGCCGTGTTTGACTCTGACGTCCACGTTTAGCCCGAGGGGGCGGGAGGGGTTGCAGGCCCG
>JAYSQH010000473.1:0-2896 GCA_043721655.1 Phycicoccus sp.
TGCTCTGCTTGCGCCGACGCTACCCGCTCGCGCAGGCCGCCGCCCCTATTGAACGCCGGTGTCGAGCAGGCGTCACGGGTGTTCCGCCAAGAGCGGACAAGGGTTCGCCAAGGGCGGACAAGCCTGGATGACTAGTCGCTCGAGGCCTTGCGGCTGACCAGCACCTCGTCGATCAGGCCGTAGTCCTTGGCCTGGGCAGCGGACAGGATCTTGTCCCGCTCGATGTCCTTCTCGATCTGCTCCACGGTGCGGCCGGTGTGGTGGGCCAGCGTCTCCTCGAGCCAGGTACGCATGCGGAGCACCTCGTTGGCCTGGATCTCGAGGTCGCTGGCCATGCCGCCAAGACCCTCCATCGCCGGCTGATGGATCAGGATCCGGGCGTTCGGCAGGGCGAAACGCTTGCCGGGCGCCCCTGCGCCGAGCAACAGGGCGGCCGCGGAGGCCGCCTGGCCGATGACGAAGGTCTGGATGTCCGGGCGGACGTACTGCATGGTGTCGTAGATCGCCGTCATGGCGGTGAAGGAGCCACCCGGCGAGTTGATGTACATCAGGATGTCGCGGTCCGGGTCCTGGCTCTCCAGCACGACCAACTGGGCGATGATGTCGTCCGCGGACGCGTCGTCGATCTGCACGCCGAGGAAGATGATGCGGTCCTCGAACAGCTTGGTGTAGGGGTCGGTGCGCTTCATCCCGTAGGACGTGCGCTCCTCGAACTGCGGAAGGATGTAGCGGCTGGAAGGCGCTGGAACCTGCAGGCCGCCATACGGGCTGTGGATCTGGTTGATCACTGTTGCTCCAAACCTTGTACGGCGGGTGGTCAGGCGAGGGGGCCAGCGCCACCAGGGGCCTGGCCGGCGTGGGTGTAGACGTGGTCGACGAATCCGTAGGCCAGGGCCTCTTCGGCGGTGAACCAGCGGTCGCGGTCGGAGTCGGCCTCGATCTGGTCAATGGTCTGGCCGGTGTGCTGGGCGATGAGCTCGGCCATCTGCTTCTTGATGTGCAACATCTGCTGCGCCTGGATCTTGATGTCCGAGGCCGTGCCGCCGATACCGCCGGAGGGCTGGTGCATCATCACCCGGGCGTGCGGCGTGGCGTAGCGCTTGCCGGGAGCCCCCGCGCTGAGCAGGAACTGGCCCATGCTGGCGGCCAGGCCCATGCCGACCGTGGCCACGTCGGGAGTCACCCACTGCATGGTGTCGAAGATGGCCATGCCGGCCGTCACCGAACCGCCGGGTGAGTTGATGTAGAGCCAGATGTCCTTGTCCGGGTCCTCGGCCGCCAGGAGCAGCAGCTGGGCGCAGATGGCGTTGGCGTTGTCATCGCGCACCTCGGACCCGAGGAAGATGATCCGCTCCTTGAGCAAGCGGTTGTAGATGTGGTCGTCCAAGCCGGTCATCTGTCCGTTGGCGGCTGCGACGATCTCGTTGCTGGGGCTCACCATGTCTCCATCTGTGTCGATCGCTCTGCTGGATAACGCTGACTGGAACTCGGCCCTCTCGGCCCTGTCGTTGACCCTAACGCCCGACCCCACCGCGGAAGTCCCCGGAACCGGGCGTGTTCGCCCTGAGCGCACAGCCGTCAGCGCAGCCATGAACGCAACCGTGAGCGCACCGTCGCCTGGTGGCACCCGGAACTACGAGGCGGCCACACCCACGGTTCGGTGCGTCACGCCGGCCCACTCGTCGGGCGACGTCACACGCCGGCCGTCGATCAGCACCTTGATCCCGGGCAGGTCGCCTGCCCTCAGCACCTTGTAGTCGGCGTGGTCGGTCTGCACGACGGCAGCATCAACGGCGTCACCCTGCCGGTATGGCGTCAGCTTCAGCGCGGCGAGCTCGTCGTCGGAGTAGAGCGGGTCGTGGACCGAGACCAGGGCCCCCCGCGACTCGAGAGCGGCGACGGTGGGGAAGACACCCGAGAAGGCAGTCTCCTTGACGCCACCCCTGTATGCCGCGCCCAGAACCAGGACGCGGGCGCCCTTCAGGTCTCCGTAGACACCCTCGAGCAGCCCGATCGTGTATTCCGGCATGGCCGCGTTGGCCGCCCGCGCCGAACGGACCACCGTCGCGCTGGGGTCGTTGTGCAGATAGAGCCGTGGATAGATGGGGATGCAGTGACCGCCGACGGCGATACCGGGCAGGTGGATGTGGCTGTATGGCTGGGAGTTGCTGGCCGCGATGACCTGGAAGATGTCGATGCCGTGGCTCGCCGCGAACATGGCGAACTGGTTGGCCAGACCGATGTTGACGTCCCGGTAGGTCGTTTCGGCCAGCTTGGCCAGCTCGGACGCCTCTGCGCTGCCCAGGTCCCAGACACCGTTGGGGCGGTCCAGATCCGGCCGGTCGTCGAAGTCGAGAACCGCCTCGTAGAAGTCCTTGGCGCGCTCGGCACCCGCCACCGAAAGCCCGCCGATCAGCTTCGGGTACTTGCGAAGGTCGGCGAAGATACGGCCGGTGAGCACGCGCTCGGGGCTGAACACGACGTGGAAGTCGCTGCCCTCTTTCAGGCCAGAGCCCTTCTCCAGCATGGGAGTCCAGCGCTCGCGGGTCGTGCCCACAGGGAGCGTCGTCTCATAGGAGACGAGCGTGCCCGCGGTGAGGTTCTCGCCGATCTCGCGGGTCGCGGAGTCCATCCAGCCGAAGTCGGGGACACCTTCGCCGTCGACAAACAGGGGCACCACGACGACCACGACATCGGCACCGGGCACCGCCTTGGCGTAGTCCGTGGTGGCCGTCATCAGCCCGCCGGACACCGCGGCCGCCAGCTTGGCCTGCAGGTCTGTCTCGCCCGGAAAAGGCTCCTGACCAGCGCTGACCGAGGAGACCGTGTCGGCGTTGACGTCGACGCCGATGACCTCGTGCCCCTTGCTGGCGAACTGAACAGCCAGCGGCAGGCC
>JAYSQH010000474.1:0-1681 GCA_043721655.1 Phycicoccus sp.
ACGAAGGTGTAGAAGAGACCGAGCCCGACCACCGCGATCAGGGTGGCCTGGGGCACGATCTTCCTGGGGTTGCGGGACTCCTCGCCGTAGACCGCTGTCGTCTCGTAGCCCACCCAGGACCAGAAGGCGAAGAACAGACCGATGGCCGCAGCCCCGGCCGGCAAGGCGTCCTTTCCCAACTTGACCCCGAGCCCCCCACCTTCGGGCAGGCTCTTGAAGGCATTGGCGGGGTTGAGCGACGACGTCATCAGTCCATCTGGCCCGCCTCCCTTGAACAGCACCGAGAACGCTAGGGCGGCGAGCAGGACGACCTCGCACACCAGGAAGAACCCGAGCAGGGCCGCGGCGATGTTGATGTCGTAGTACCCGAAGGCGGCGACCAGCAGGATGCCCACGACGGCGATCAGCAGCCAGTTCACGTCAACCGAGAACCACGCCTTGAGGGCGTTGTTGGTGAAGTAGGAGAAGATCCCGATGAGCGAGCCTTCGAAGACGACGTAGGCCATCGTGGCCATCAGGCCGGTGGCCATGCCCCAGACCTGGCCGAGTCCGTGGCTGACGAAACCATAGAAGGCCCCGGCGCTGGTGATGTGGCGGGCCATGGCGGCGTACCCGATGGTGAACAGGGTCAGCACGACGGTGGCGACGAGGTAGCCCGCCGGGGCGAAGACGCCGTTGCCGTAGGCGGTCGCGATGGGCACGTTGCCGGTCATCGCGGTGATGGGGGCGGCATTGGCCAGCGCCATGAAGAGCACCCCAAACAGCCCGACCGCGCCGACCTTGAGGCGATTGGTGCTCTCCGCCCTCGGGACCGGTGCGTTCTCGAACTGCTCCATCTTAAGATTGGCCACCTGGGAACCTCTTTTCGGTCTGCTGGACTAGGCGCGACGCAGCGCGGAGGCGCATGACCTACGTCACACTGACCTGCGCATCGTGGCACTGCGGAACGTCAGATACAAGACTTTGGTTCGACAAATAATAGTTTCGACTAGACCATTGACAAAATACGGTCTGACCAATAATGCTCGGATCAGCGCAGCGCTCGTCCGCCCTAGAGCCAGGGCCCAACAGCGATTGGTGACCGATGCACGAGTACGACCTGTTCCGATTCGACTCCAAGGATGAGGTTCTTGCCAAGTCCAAGGAGTACTGGAACCCGGGCAAGACCCAGTTCTGGGTGGACTCCGGGGTCGACCTTGTCATCGACCGGCGCGAGGGCTACCTGCTGTGGGACATGGACGGCCGGCGGCTCATCGACGTGCACCTCAACGGAGGCACCTACAACCTGGGGCACCGCAACCCCGAGGTGGTGGCGGCGTTGAAGACCGCGATGGGCCAGTTCGACATGGGCAACCACCATTTTCCGTCGCTGGCGCGCACCGCGCTGGCGCAGGCTCTGGTCGAGAGCGCGCCGACGTCTCTGACCAAGGTGGCGTATGCCTCTGGTGGGGGAGAGGCGATCGACATAGCGTTGAAGAGCGCGAGGCACGCCACGCAGAAGCGCAAGATCGTCTCGCTCATGAAGGCATACCACGGCCACACCGGTCTGGCCCTGGCCGCGGGGGACGACCGCTTCTCCAAGCTGTTCCTGGCCGACCAGCCCGAGGACTTCCCGCACGTGCCGTTCAACGATCTTGCTGCGATGGAGCATGCCCTGAAGGGGCGAGACGTCGCCGCGGTG
>JAYSQH010000475.1:0-4545 GCA_043721655.1 Phycicoccus sp.
AATCAGCGGGTTGGGGGTTCAAGTCCCTCACGGCGCACCATAAGTGCAGGTCACAGGCCCGCTGGGTGGCGGTCCTCCTTCCGGGAGGGCCGCCGCCCGCATTTTTTGACCCATAATTTTCAGGGCCCCTCGTACGGATCAGCACTCGTCGGTTCTCGTGACGACTGCACGCGAGATTCTCTGTCAGGGTCGCCTGCCAGCCGCCGGTCGCCCTCGAGCTCGTAATAGGTGAGGTGCCCCAAGGTCTTGACCACCACGGACGCCGGCAGCGCGCGCTGCACGATCCCGGTCGATCCGGTGTGGGCGACCTCGAACTCGTCCAGGCGCCCGTTGATCGGAGGCCAGTAGTTCATCGCGTCGACGACGATCCTTCCCTTGAGCGTCGCGGAGTCGATGGAACTGAAGCGGTGCAGCGGGACCGCGAGGACCACAACCTCTGAGGCCGCCGCGGCGTCTGCGGCCCACGCGATGGCCGCTTTGGGCATGAGGACGTCGGCGACGAGGGCGATCTGGCCGGCGTCGGTCAGGAGCCGGGCGATCGCCGAGCCGACCTTGCCGCCACCGAGTACCGCGACCTGGGGCAGGCCCTCGCTCACAGCTGCCCTGGGCTCGGGTCGTCGTGAGGAGTCAGGAAGACCGCGCCTACGCGCACGGGAAGCGCTCGGCCCCGACGCTCAGCGCCTGGCGGTAGTCGGTGAAGCGGCGCTCCACCTCTTCGATCGCGGTACGCAGCGGGAACAGCTCTCGGGTCACGAGCTGATCGAGGTGGTCGGCGCCGACCGGGTGCCAGTAGACACCGTCGGCGGTCACCGTTACCTCGGGCAACAAGGCCTCGACGGTCAGCGCCATACCATCCTCGGCAAAGCCGCGTTTCGCCAGCGGCCGGATCAGCTGGTCCTGACGGGGGACGCCCAACCCGTCAAGGAGCTGGTGGAAGTCGGCCTCTTCCGCGGCGTCGGCCTCGGACGGCGCGACGGTCGCGGCCACCCTCACCCGGAAACCCTCGGAGAGCGCCATGACGATGCCATCGCGGGCCCGTTGCCAGCTGCCCTTGCCCCGGTGCCGATCATGAAGGTCAGGGGTGGCCGAGTCCAGGCTGATCTGCAGGGTAAAGCCGGAGCGTGGCATCCGGCGAAGCATCGCCAGGCGGGCGCCGCGCCAGAGCATGCCGTTGGTGAGCAGCGTGGTGGGGAGTCTCTCGACGCAGGCCTGGACCAAGAGGTCGAGGTCCGGCAGCAGGAATGGTTCGCCTCCGGTGAGGTACACCTCGCGCACTCCGCACTCAACTGCCTCGGTGACGAGCTGTCGCACCCTGTCCACACCGATGGCGCGGCGATCGGCCTGGGGGGACGACATGGCGCAGCAGTAGTCACAGGCCAGATTGCAGTCGAAGTTCGTGTAAAGCCAGAGCCGGGCGCCCGGGCGCTGGTCGGGCGGCACGGACTCAAGCCTTTCGGCGATCGTGGTCCGGCGACCCCGGCGCACCACCGCGACGTCTGACGTCGCCGAGACAAGCTCGTTGCCAGTGAGGTTGCACCAGGCTGCGACGGTGTCCACCTCGCCGGGGCGCAGAGGCACCTCGACCGTCGTCCCGCTCGCTGTCGCGCCGACCTGTTCGACGAGGTCGAGCACGACCGTACTTACCATTGGTCCGAGATCTCCTGTTCCTTCACGGCCTGGAACAACGACGCGTAGCCGTCCAGCTCGGCTCGCCGCCACTCGCGCAGGCCCTCAAGCTCGAGGATGCGCCGTTGCTCCGGGTTGTCCCAGCTCATCGCCAGCAGATGCTCAACCCACTGATCGGTCCGTTCGGCCGGCAGCGATTCGAGAGCGCTGAAGTTGCAGTGGTAGTACGTGGGTGATTGCCAAAAGGCCTCCAGTGCGGCCGGCATCAGCTCCTCGCGCCCCATCGCCTCCCAGGTGGTGATGCCCAACGCTGCAGCGTCCGCCTCCTCGCCGAGCACCGCCCGAACCGCGTCGAGCTCGCTGCGGCCGGTATCGCCGTGCTTGCCGATGTCGCTGTTGATCCGCAGCAGATCCACCTCGGAGCCCAGTCCGGCCTGATGCAGGAAGTGCACAGGGAGTATGGCGGCCTGCGCCGAGTCGCGCGAGCCCAGCGCAAGACGCTTGCCGCGCAGGGACTCCAGGTCGCGCAGCCCGCTCCCGGCACGCGCCACAAGAACTGTGGAGAACGCCTGGTCCACGTCGCGCATCGCCAGCGCGCGGCAGGCCCCGTTGGTGCGCATGGTGGTGCGAACCCAGGCCAGGTTGGTGTTCCAGGCGATGTCGATGGCGCCCTCGAGCAAAGCGTCGACCTGACGCCCGTAGTTCGAGAACAGGACGAAGTCCATCGGGGCGGGGCTGTCGGCGAAGTAATCGCGGATGCCCTCCCAGATGGGAACCACGTTGGGACTGTATGCAACGGCGCCGACCAGCAGCGGCTTGGCTTTCATATCTTCCTCCGCTCAGAACAGCGGCTGGCCGGTGATGGCCTTGCCGTAGAAGTCGTAGAGAACATCGGCGGTGGGCGCCATCACGCTGCCTGCACGTGCGTCCCGGAAGTTCCGCTCCACGCTGAGGTGACCTGAGAACGCAGCACCTCCGCACACGCGCATGGCCGCGTCGGTGATCCGCAACGCGGCGTCGTTGGCCACGGCCTTGACGCCCAGCACGTGCAGCGTGGTGGCCTCGTCCGGTGCGGCGATGGAGCGGGCGGCTGTCAACACGTATGCGCGGGTGGCGGCCAGATCCAGGGACATTCGGGCGAGGCTGGCCCGGATCGTCGGCAGTTGGGCCAGCGACTCGCCAATATGCTCCAGCCGTGCTCCGCCTGCATGGGCGACGGCCCCGTCCACGGCAGCCTGTGACAACCCCAGCGCCACGGAGGCATTGCCGAGGTTGAACCACGGCATGACCACGCCGAGCATCAGCCCGAAGCCACTGCCGGCGGCCCCAACGCGTGCATCCGCTGCCGTGGTCAGGTCGAAGGTCATCGGTGTCGAGGCGTTACCGCGTAGCCCCAGCCCGCGGAACTCACCTGCCACCTCAGCCCCCGGCGTGCCGGCGTCGACCACGAACATGTCGATCGGGATGGCAGCGTCTGCGGGGGCAAGCTCGGGGGAGGTCAGCGTGGATACGACATAGATGTCGGCATGACCGGCCGAGGTGACCCAGCTCTTGCGGGTCTTCAGGTGGATGCCACCGTCGTCGCTCTGACTCTGGGACACCGGAGCCCAGAAGTGGGAGCGGGAGCCGGCCTCCGAGAAAGCCAGGGTGCCGAGCTTCTCCCCGCTGGCGAGCTGCCGCACGAGCTCTGGTCGACCCGAAGGCGGGTCCGAGGCGACCGCCATGGCCGAGGCCAGGTGCATGAGGTAGACCATGGCGGTCGACCCGCAGACCGCCGCGATCCGGCTCAGCGCTTCGACCAGATCCTCGGGGCCGCCTCCGAGTCCGCCAACGTCGGTCGACAGGGTCAGACCGAGCAGTCCCGACCGACGCAGCCTCTCGACCGCCTGCTCTGGGAAGGCCCCGGTTGCATCGACGTCTCGGGCATGTTCTTGGGCAGTCTTGAGGACGGGCCCTAACGTGTCAGACAGGTCCATGCCGTGCTCCTTCGCTCGGTTGATTTGTGGTAGTTCACGTGGTCGAGGTCTGTTGGTCGTGAGCCAGCCCAAGCAGGAGCAGGCCGACGCCAAGGCCTAGCCAGAACGAGAAGGTTGAGCCGTCGCCGTCCAGGAACCCGCCGTCACCCTGGGTCATCAGCGCCAGGAGCACCGCCGCACTCGCCAGGAATCCGGCACCGGCCACCAACGTCAGCATGCGGCTGGCGAGCCGGCCCGCCACGATGGCGAGCAGTCCCAGCGCCAGCACCACGACGAGGGAACCGCCACGGATCCGGATGAAGTTGATGTCGCCGCGGGCGAACACGAATACGGCACTGGCGACGGCTACGGCGCCCAGCGTCGTCGTCGCCCGGTCCACGGACCTTCCGGCCGCGGTCACGATGCCCTCACGAGCAGGCGAAAAATCGGCTTGGTGGACGACTGCCAGTGTGGTCGCAGCAGTCCGTCGAGGCCGGCATAGCGTCCTGCCGCGGTGGCGAAGACAGCAGCGTGCGCCATGAACATGAGCAGGTAAGACCAGTGCCACTCATGTGGGGCGTTGAGGACGGACAGCGTGATCGCCATCGTCTGCGCGATACCGACCAATGCCCAGAATCTAGTGGCCAGTCCTATCAGGAGAAATGCCCCAAGTGACGACTCGGCCAAGAGCACCATCCAGCCGAAGAACGCGAAGTTCGGCAGGATCACATGCTGGACCAGCCAGGAGAACGGCGGGAACACCGGGTGTTCGACCGCGTAGTTGGTGAACTGATACAGGCCCTTGGGCCGAACCCCCCGGCCGAAGTCGGGCGGGACCTTCCAGCCGACGTTCTGGATCCACAGCAACGCCACACCGATTCTGAGACCGGCAATGATCCCGCGGCTGAGGCGCGTAGACACGACAATCTCGCGGGTATCCGCAGCGGTGGACTGGGCGGTCATG
>JAYSQH010000476.1:0-5454 GCA_043721655.1 Phycicoccus sp.
GCCGGGAGCCAGTGATCAGGGTCCTCGAACACGATGACGTCGCCACGTTTGAGCTCAAAGGGGCCAGGGGTCAGTTTGCTGACGATCACCCGATCACCCTTGAGCAGGGTGTTCTCCATCGACTCCGAAGGGATGTAGAACGCCTGCATCAGCCAGGTCTTGACGATGAGAGAGAGCAGCAGCGCCATGCCGATGACGATCGCGGACTCGCGAAGCAGAAGGAGGATGGAACCTTGACGGTGCTGGCCCTGATCCGTCTCGGAATACAGAGCGTTGCTCTCGGCGCCTTCAGTCTGACTCTGGCCCGGCTCTGTGACGCTCACGTGTGGCTCTCTCCGGTGACGTTGTCAGGTGTGCGGTCCAAGAACGCGGGCGCGCGCAGGACGCCGACCCGGTTGGGTGGCCAGTAGATCATCGCAGCCCTGCCGATCACATCGTCCAGTCGTACCATTCCCCCTCCAGGATCGCCCAGATGGGCGCGCGAGTCTGCCGAGACTCTGCGATGATCACCCATCAGCCAGACCCGTCCGGCCGGAACCGTGACATCGAAGGTCAGATCGCTGGGCTGGTCACCTGGGAAGAGGTAGGGCTCGTCGACGGGCACGTTGTTGACAGTCAGCAGATGGTTGGCGTTGCAGCACACCACATGATCCCCAGGGAGTCCGACGACACGCTTGACGTAGTCGCTCTGACTGGTCTGGATGGAGAGCAGCGAGGCCATCTCGCCCAGCGCGTTGCCCACGGCCGATCGGTCTTCGGGGCCCCCCGCAGCATGAGAGGCGAAGGTCCGGCTGCCGTCAAAGACGACCACGTCGCCTCGTTGCAGCGAGGACTCCACGGCGATCTTGTTGACCAGGATGCGGTCGTTGGGTTCCAACGTTGGCTCCATCGACCCCGAGGGAATGTAGAACGACTGCACCAGAAAGCCCCGCACCATCACCATCAGCACGAGGCCGACGCCCGTCAGGAGCAGGAGGCGATGACGGGAGCGCCGCAGATCGACCCGCGGCGCTGGTGGCACGGTCACCTCAGGGCTCGGTTCGTCAACAGACGGGTCCGGCAGTGGTCAGACGGGACGCGCCGCCTCAGCGGGCGGGAGTCACGTTGCGCTTTTCCTTGATCTTGGCAGCCTTGCCGCGCAGGTCACGCAGGTAGTACAGCTTGGCGCGGCGCACGTCACCGCGGGTCACGACCTCGATCTTCTCGATGACCGGGCTGTGCAGCGGGAAGGTGCGCTCGACGCCGACGCCGAAGCTGATCTTGCGAACCGTGTAGGTCTCGCCGATACCGCCACCGTGGCGCCGGATGCAGACACCCTGGAACACCTGGACACGCGAGCGCGTGCCCTCAATGACCTTGACGTGAACCTTGATGTTGTCGCCGGCACGGAAATCCGGGATGTCGTCTCGCAGGCTGGCCGCGTCGACGTCGTCGAGCTTGTGCATGTTCGCTTCGCTTTCTCGTCAGCGCCACAGGTCACTCACGGATCAGATGCACGTCCCCGCGTAGCGCCGGGCGAGCAATTCGTATGGGGTGCTCCTGCAATCCGTCACTCGTTGCTCTCCCCCTGTGGCAGGGGCACGAAATCGGTGCAAGGCGCAATGGGTTAGTCTGCCACAGCAGGAGGGTCAGCCTGTAATTGGGCAGCCTCGGCCAGCACCTCGAGGTCCCGGGCGTCGAGCTGGTCTGGGCCCAGGCGCGCGATCATGTCCGGTCTGCGCAGCGCAGTACGCCGCAGGCGTTCATCCCGTCGCCAGCGAGCAATCTGTCCGTGGTGCCCCGACAGCAGAACCTCGGGTATGCCGTATCCGCGCCACTGCGGCGGTTTGGTGAACATCGGGTACTCCAGCAGGCCATCCTCGTGGGACTCCTCCAGCAGCGAGTCGGCGTTGCCGATGACACCTGGCACGAGTCGCGCGATGGCTTCGACGATGGCCAGGACCGCGACCTCGCCACCGTTGAGGACGTAGTCACCCAGCGACACGACGGTGACCGGCATGAGCGTCTCGGCCTGCTCGATGACGCGCTCGTCGATGCCTTCATAGCGACCACAGGCGAAGGCCAGCCATGGCTGGGTGGCCAGCTCCTGAGCCATCGCCTGGCTGAACGGGACACCGCCCGGAGCGGGTACCAGGAGATGGGGAACCGCGCCCGGCTCCCCGCTGGCCATCACGTGTTCCAGCGCCTCGCCCCACGGCTCCGGGCGCATGACCATGCCCGCGCCCCCGCCGTACGGGGTGTCGTCGACGGTGCGATGACGATCGTGGGTGAAGTCGCGCAGGTCGTGAACGCGTAGATCGATCAGGCCCTGCTCACGCGCCTTGCCGATCAGCGAGAGGTCGAGCGGAGAGAGGTACTCCGGGAAGATGGTGACGACATCCAGCCTCATGCCCGGACCCTCACAGCTGGTCCAGATCGAACAGACCGGTGGGCGGATCGAGCACGACGCGGCCACCCTCGATGTCCACATCGGGAACGATAGCCGTCACGAACGGGACCAGGGCCTCTCGCCCGTCGGTCAGCCGAAGGACCAACACGTCCTGGGCCCCGCCGGTCCGAAGGGCTATCACCTCGCCGACTTGGTCACCGCCGACGGTCACGGCTTTGAGCCCGACGAGATCCCTTTCGTACCAGGTGTCTTCGTCACCGTCGTCATCCAGCGGATCGGCCAGGAGCTTGATGCCGCGAAGCTCTTCGGCCCCTGTTCGGTCGTCAGTGTCCTCGAAGCTGAGCAGCAGGACGCCGTTATGGTCGCGAGCGGTGCGCACCACGAGAGGACCGGCAAACTTGGGCTCGGTCACGAAGGCCGCACCGGGCACGAAGCGATCGTCCGCGGCACCGGTCAGCACCTGCACGGTCACCTCACCGCGCAGTCCGTGTGCCTTTCCGATGCGAGCGACGACAACCTTCATGAGCCGGTCCTTACCAGTGGTGACGCGCGGACGATGGCGGCAAGACCAAGGGGTACGCCGGAAGGTGACTCTCCGGCATACCCCTTGTCAGGCGTGCTCAGCGGGCGGTTGCCCCCTGAAACTGCGAAGCCTTATCTCTGACGATCCGTGTCGACGATGTCGACCCGCACCGGCTGGCCACCTGCGAGGGCAGCCATCACGGTGCGAAGGGCGCTGGCCGTACGACCGGAGCGACCGATGACCCGGCCAAGGTCGTCGGGATGGACCCGGACCTCGAGGACCTCGCCGCGGCCCAGTTCCTTGCGCCGGACAGCGACATCCTCGTCATGGTCGACGATGCCCTTGACGAGGTGCTCCAGAGCATCCTCAAGCACGATCAGGCCTCAGCCTTGGCCTCGTCGGATGCGTCGGCGACGGGGGCGTCGACAACCTCGGGCTCAGCCTTCTCGACCTTGGGCTCAGCCTTCTCAGCCTTCTCGACCTTCGGCTCAGCCTTCTCAGCCTTCTCGACCTTGGTCTTCCTGGCCGTGGTGGCGCCGGCCTTGGGCTCTGACATGGCAGCCTTGGCGGCCACGTCGAACAGCGCCTTCTTGTCGGCCTTCGGCTCAGCGACGCGCAGAGTGCCCTCGGTGCCCGGAAGGCCCTTGTGCTTCTGCCAGTCACCCGTGATCTTCAGCAGAACCGCGACCTGCTCGGTCGGCTGTGCGCCGACACCGAGCCAGTACAGCGCACGCTCCGAGTCGATCTCGATGACCGAGGGCTCATGGGTCGGGTGGTACTTGCCGATCTCCTCGATCGCCCGGCCATCACGCTTGGTGCGCGAGTCCATGACGACAACACGGTAGAACGGTGCATGGATCTTGCCCATGCGCTTCAAACGAATCTTGACGGCCACGGTTGTGGTGTCTCCTGTTTCTTGTATGGGTGAGTCGGCACGGCATCCGCGTGGGGACACGGCTCGTGACGCTCGGATGGACACGTCCGAAGCGGAGAGAGGGGCCGCAGACAGACGAGTACGCGGGCCATTCTGCCAGATGCGCCGAGTTCCTCCGAACCCAGCCGACCAAGCCCGGTCTGGTCGGCCCTCGGAACCGCCCGATATCGGCCTTCCCGCAGCCAGTAGAGTCCAGACCAGCCGGCAGCTGCCGGTCGGCCGGAACGTCGAGACGTCTGGAGACCCATGCTCTACCTCGTCACCAGAGCCGTCGTGGCTCCGGTCGCCCGTCTTGTCTACCGGCCCGTCATCGAGGGCCGCGAGCACATCCCGCGCAGCGGACCGCTGCTCCTGGCCAGCAACCATCTTTCGTTCATTGACAGCTTCGTCATCCCGCTGCTCGTCCCGCGCCGCGTGATGTTCCTGGCCAAGTCCGACTACTTCACAGGGAAGGGCCTCCGCGGCCTGTTCGTGCGGTGGCTGTTCATGGCCACCGGTGCCGTCCCTGTCCGTCGCGGAACCTTCGGCGCCGCGCAGGAAGCGCTGGACTCGGCGATGGAGATCCTCGACGGCGGGCATGCGCTCGCGCTCTATCCCGAGGGAACGCGTTCGCGCGATGGTCGGCTGTACCGCGGTCGCACCGGAGTGGCCTGGCTGGCGCTGACCGCCGGATGCCCGGTCGTGCCGGTGGCACTGTCAGGCACCCAGGACATCCAGCCGGTGGGTTCACGGCTCCCACGGATCCGCAGGATCACCGTCCGGTTCGGTAAGCCGATGGACTTCGCCTACTTGAAGGACGCCAAGCCCGGCCCGGCTCGACGTGAGGCCACCGATGCGATCATGGCGGCCATTCAGCAGCTGTCCGGTCAAGAGTTCGTCCCGCGCTACAACTACCCACCCCTCCACTAGACCGCCACTAGACCGGCCAGCCTCGGCGTGAAGGACGGCCGGCTCAGGCAACAACCCTGCCTCGTAGGACAATCTGTTCCGGTGCCGCGAGAACCCCTATGTCGGCGCGTGGATCCGACTGATAGACAACGAGATCGGCGCTGGCGCCCTCGACCAGCCCAGGTCTGCCCAGCCACGCCCGGGCACCCCAGCTGGCCGACACCAGGGCCTCGACGTTGGACAGGCCCGCGCTGACCAGCTCTGCGGCCTCTCGGGCCACCAGACCGTGGGGCAGGGAGCCGCCGGCGTCGGTGCCCAGATAGATGGGCACGCCGGCGTCACGTGCTGCGGCGACCGTCTCATAGCGACGCGCATGCAGGTCCCGCATGTGCGCGGCATAGGCCGGGTACTTGCCCTCAGCGCCGGCTGCGATCGACGGGAAGGTGTCGATGTTCACGAGCGTCGGAACGATCGCAATCCCTTGTGCGGCAAAGGAGTCGATGGTGTCCCCCGCCAGTCCGGTGGCGTGCTCGATGCAGTCGACGCCGGCAGCTGCCAGGTCGCGCAGCGACTCCTCGCCGAAGCAGTGGGCGGTCACCCGGGCGCCCTCATCGTGAGCGGCACCGATCGCCGTGGCCAACGCCTCCCGCGGCCAGCAGGGGCTGAGGTCACCTGTTTCCCTGTCGATCCAGTCGCCGACCAGCTTGACCCAGCCGTCAC
>JAYSQH010000477.1:0-2051 GCA_043721655.1 Phycicoccus sp.
CTTCGTCCTCGCCGCGACGGTGCGCGTCACGCACGACCTGGACCTGGCACAGGAGTGCGTCCAGGACGCGTTCGCCAAGGCCCTCGTGGCGTGGCGGGACGGCGTCCCCGACCGGCCAGGCGCCTGGCTGACCACCGTCGCCCGCAACCGGGCGCTCGACGTGCTGCGGCGCGAGGCAACGCTGCGACGGGCGTTGCCGCTGCTCATCGAGGACGACGTCGCCGACGACCCGATCCAACCCGATCACATCCCGGACGACAGGCTCCGGCTGATCTTCACCTGCTGCCATCCGGCGCTGGCCCCCGAGACCCAGGTGGCGCTGACCCTGCGGCTGCTGTGCGGGCTGTCGACCGGTGAGGTGGCCCGGGCGTTCCTGGTGAGCGAACCCACGATGGCGGCGAGGATCACCCGGGCCAAGAAGAAGATCTCGGCTGCGAGGATCCCCTACCGGGTGCCGGACCGCGACGAGTTGCCCGAGCGGGTCGACGGTGTGCTCGCCACGCTGCACCTGCTGTTCACCACCGGCCACACCGCCCCGAGCGGCGGCCTGCTGGTGCGCCACGACCTCGTCGTACGCGCGCTGGACCTGACCCGGATGCTGCACACCCTGCTGCCGATGCCGGAGGTGACCGGGCTGCTCGCCCTGATCGTGCTGACCGAGGCGCGGCAGGCGACCAGGGTCGGCGCAGACGGCCGGCTGCTGTTGCTCGAGGAGCAGGACCGCACCAGGTGGGACCGGGTGGCGATCGACGAGGGCCTCGCCCTGGTCCGGGTGGCCCTCTTGGCCGGCGCTCCCGGTCGCTACGCCCTGCAGGCGGCGATCGCCGCCGTGCACGCCGACGCAGCGACCTGGGCGGAGACCGACTGGCGGGAGATCGTCGCGCTGTACGGCCTGCTCGAGACCCGCTGGAGCTCACCGGTTGTCGCGCTGAACCGGGCCGTCGCGATCGGCCTTGCCGACGGTCCGTCCGCCGGCCTGCGCGCCCTCGACCGCGTCCGCGACGACCCGGCGCTCGCGAGCTACAGCTATCTGCCGGCGGCCCGCGCGGATTTCCTGCGACGGCTCGGCCGGACCGCGGATGCGCGAGCGGCGTACGAGCAGGCGCTGGGGCTCACCGCGAACGAGGTTGAGCGGGAGTTCCTGCTGCGGCGGCTAGATCAGCTTGTCTGAGATCAGCGTGATTCGCAGGATTGACGCGGACTAATCCACGACCCGGAAAAGGTATATGCCGACGGTCTTGCCACTCACTGCAGTCTGCTGACCTGACGCCATGAACTTGTCGCGGCTGCTTTCACCGGTGACGACGAAGACGTGACCCACGTGCTCCAGGTGCCAGCCGACCGACTCAATCGCAGCCAGGGTCCCCGCGTGGGTGACCGTCTTGTCTCGCGCCAGCGCGCAGTTGTTGCCCCCAAAAACTGTGCTGTCTCGCTGCGACTCACCGACAACCAACTGAATCTCGAAGAAGCCCTGGCCCTGCTCACGAGCAGTACTCGCCTGACCAACTGGTGTTCTGCGAAATGCTTCTTCAGCCTTCTTCGCCTGTTCGGCTTTTTGCTGTTGATCCTTGGCGGAAGTCGCCAAGGACTTCTCGGCTTCAGTCTTCGTCTTCCCGAACGCCATCGAGCTTCCTCTCTGTCATCCCCATCCTGACCGGCAGGCGCCTGATACAGACCCTACGCACGGAAATCATCGCCCCATGGCCAGACAATTGAGGCCGAAGGAGGTTCCAGATGGCTATGCCACCCTTTCATGATGACACCCAACATGATCAAGGGCGTTATAGAAGCCGCCAGGCGCAGCACGATGCTGGTGGAAGAAGGATAAGCTCAGGGCACTAAGGACCTCGTGGCGGGCACGTCACGAGGGATCGGAAGACCCGACAGGGCGTGCAGGAGGCAATGCACAACCGCTACCGCAGTCGCTTGAAGATGTTCTTCGCCTGCTGAACGCAGAGCGGCTGGCTACGCCAAGACCTGCTCGTGCAGGTCACGCCGATGCGCAAGCACGCAGGCAGCGCTTCCAGCCCGCCCCGCGCATCTTGCTGGCG
>JAYSQH010000478.1:0-10646 GCA_043721655.1 Phycicoccus sp.
CGGGGGCCGGCGACATCTACTTCGAGCTGTCGTCGACGCACGGCTTCGGTGCGGTCTCCTCGTGGGACCGGGACCAGATGATGGCGGTCTTCGCCGAGCGCGGGGGAGACCCGGAACGTGCCGGCAAGCACGATCAGCTGGACCCACTGCTGTGGCGGGCTGCGCGCGAGGGCGAGCCGTCCTGGCCAGGTGGCGAGCTCGGTGAGGGTCGACCCGGGTGGCACATCGAGTGCACGACCATCGCCCTGGACTATCTGGGCATGACGTTCGACGTGCAGGGGGGCGGCACCGACCTGATTTTTCCGCACCATGAGATGAGCGCCATCCAGGCCTGCACCATCACCGGCGTATCGCCGTTCGCTCGCGCCTACGTCCACCAGGCCATGGTCGGTCTCGACGGTGCGAAGATGAGCAAGTCCCAAGGAAACCTGGTGCTCATCTCGAAGCTGCGCCAGTCCGGGGTCGACCCGATGGCCATCCGCCTGGCCCTGCTGGCGCACCACTACCGGACCCCCTGGGACTGGACAGACCAGTCCCTGGCGGACGCCCAACGGCGAGTGTCGATGTGGCGGGCAGGGCTGTCGGGCAACGGCGGTCCGTCGGCCGACGCGACAATTGCGCGCATCCGCGTATGTCTGGCGAACGACCTCGACGCTCCAGGCGCCCTGGCTGCGGTCGACGCCTGGGCCAGGGACAGCATCGAACGGGCGGCAGGCGATCTCGGCGACATCGAGATCGGCGCTCCCGGCCTGGTCGGGCGGGCGCTCGACGCGCTTCTCGGCGTACGCCTCTAGCTCCTGGGAACTGGCTCCCGCTAGCCGGCGGGCGGTTCCTCGCTGCGGCGGCGGAGGTATTGCTCGAACTCGCGAGCAATGGCGTCACCGCTTGCCTCTGGCAGGTCCGCGGTGTCCAGGGCCTTCTCCAGGGAGTGGACGTACTCCGCGACCTCGTCATCGGACTCGGCCAGCTCGTCGACGTTCTGCTCCCAGACGCGTGACATCTCGGGCAGATCGCCGTGCGGGATCGTCAGGTGCAGGAGATCTTCGAGCTTGGTGACGAGGCCCAGAGTGGCTTTGGGTGACGGGGTGCCGCTGGCATAGTGCGGCACCGCCGCCCAGCAGGAGAGCGCTGGCAGGTCGGCTTGGCTGGCGGCGTCGGCGAGGACCCCGACGATGCCGGTGGCGCCTTCGTACTTGCTGGTTTCGAGGCCGAAACGGTGGATGACATCCTCGTGTTCCGATGTGGCGGTGATGACAATCGGTCGGGTATGTGGCACGTCGGCGAGCAGGGCGCCCAGCGTCACGAACGTGGTGACACCGACCTGTCGGGCGTACTCGAGCAGCTCGATGGTGAAGGAGCGCCAGCGCGTCGACGGTTCGACCCCCTGGACCAGGATGATGTCGCGGTCCAGAGAGGTGGAGCTGGCCAACAGGATTCGAGTGGTGGGCCAGCTGACGCGACGCTTGCCGTCCTCGACGACGATGCGGGGCCGGTTGACCTGGAAGTCGTAGTACTCCTCGGGATCGATGGCTGCCACGGGCTCGGCATCCCACACGTCGATGAGGTGCTCGATCGCAGCCGTCGCCGCCTCGCCCGCGTCGTTCCAACCCTCGAAGGCGGCGATCATGATCGGGTCGCGCAGCTCGGACATGTCCTCGAGCTCGATCACCAGGTGCCTCCCGTGTCGATCAGGTTTGGGTTCCAGATGACCACACTACGGAATCCCGTCCGGGTGTTCTCTCGCAGCGCCGATAGACTTCGGGCCGAATCCCCGAGTGACAAGGGTCCAGAACATTGAGCAGCCGCTCCGACCTCTTCCGCAAGGCTCTCTCCGAGCGTGTCCTCGTCGCCGATGGCGCGATGGGCACGATGCTCCAGGCCGCAGACCCCTCCATGGCCGACTTCCAGGGCTACGAGGGCTGCAACGAGATCCTCAACATCACCCGGCCGGACGTCGTTCGGAGCGTCCACGACGCCTACTTCGCCGTGGGCGTTGATGCTGTCGAAACCAACACCTTCGGCGCCAACCTGGCCAACCTGGGCGAGTACGATATCGCGGATCGGATCTACGAGCTGGCCGAGGCCGGCGCGCGGATCGCCGCCGACGCCGCCGCACACTGGTCGACCCCGGGTCATCCGCGGTTCGCCATCGGGTCGATGGGGCCCGGCACCAAGCTGCCCTCCCTGGGCCACGTTGCCTTCGCCACCCTGCGCGACGCGTATGCCGAGCAGGCCCGGGGCCTGATCGACGGGGGTGTCGACGTGATCCTGATCGAGACGTCACAGGACCTGTTGCAGGCCAAGGCTGCCGTCATCGGGTCCAAACGCGCCCTCGCCGCTGCCGGTGAGAACCTCCCCGTCATCGTCCAGGTCACGGTCGAGACCACGGGCACCATGCTCATGGGCTCCGAGATCGGCGCTGCGCTGACCGCCCTGGAGCCGCTCGGGATCGATGCGATCGGGCTCAACTGTGCGACCGGCCCGGCCGAGATGAGCGAGCATCTGCGCCATCTGTCGAGGCACTCCCGGATCCCGGTCAGCTGCATGCCTAACGCCGGGCTGCCCATGCTGACCAGGGAGGGCGCCGCATACCCACTGACCCCCCAGCAGCTCGCAGCAGCGCACACGCAGTTCGTCAGGGAGTTCGGACTCTCCCTGGTTGGCGGCTGTTGCGGTACGACGCCCGCCCACCTCGCAGAGGTCGTCAAGGCTGTGGGAGGGGCGCCGATCAAGCCGCGCCGACCCCGGCCCGAACCTGGCGTCGCCTCGTTGTACTCCGCGGTCCCCTTCCGTCAGGACACGTCGTTCCTGTCGATAGGGGAGCGCACGAATGCCAACGGTTCCAAGGCATTCAAGGACGCGATGCTCGCTTCCCGCTGGGACGAGTGCGTGGAGATCGCCCGCAACCAGACGAAGGACGGCGCCCACCTGCTGGACGTCTGTGTCGACTACGTTGGCCGCGACGGTGTGAAGGACATGCAAGAGGTGGTCAGGCGGTTCGCGACCGCGAGCACGCTGCCTCTGGTCCTCGACTCGACCGAGCCTCCCGTGGTCGAAGCCGGCCTCGAGCTGCTGGGCGGCCGTGCCGTCGTCAACTCGGTCAACTATGAGGATGGTGAGGGCGAGGGCTCGCGTTTCTCGCGCATCATGCCTGTGGTCAGGGAGCATGGCGCCGCGGTCATCGCCTTGACCATCGACGAGACCGGCCAGGCGCGCACCCGGGAGCACAAGGTGGCCGTGGCGTCCCGGCTCATCAAGGCCCTCACCGGTGAGTGGGGCATGAACGTCGAGGACATCATCGTCGACACCTTGACCTTCCCGATCGCCACCGGCCAGGAAGAGACGCGTCGTGATGGGTTGGAGACCATCGAGGCGATCCGTGAGCTCAAGCATCGCTATCCCGACGTCCAGACCACGCTGGGCGTCTCGAACGTGTCGTTTGGTCTCAAGCCAGCAGTCCGGGTCGTCCTCAACTCGGTGTTCCTGCATGAGTGCGTCAAGGCTGGCCTCGATTCGGCCATCGTGCACGCGGCCAGGATCGTGCCGATTGCGAGGATCCCCGACGAGCAGCGCCAGGTGGCCCTCGACCTCGTCTATGACAAGCGGGTCTGGGCCGGTGAGCCGGGGAAGAGCGAGCTGACCTACGACCCGCTGAGTCGCCTGCTCGAGCTGTTCGAAGGCGTGGACTCGGCTTCCTTGAAGGAGGCTCGTGCCGATGAGTTTGCTGCCCTGCCGCTGGAGGAGCGACTGGCGCGGCGGATCATCGACGGCGAGCGCCAGGGCCTCGAAGAAGACCTGAAGTCGGCTCTTGACAAGGGCCAAAGCGCGCTCGACATCATCAACGACAACCTGCTCGACGGGATGCGGACCGTTGGCGAGCTGTTCGGCAAGGGCGAGATGCAGCTGCCGTTCGTGCTGCAGTCGGCTGAGGTCATGAAGGCTGCAGTGGCCTATCTCGAGCCGTTCATCGAGGGCAACGCGGATGGCTCCGCACGAGAGGCCAAGGCGCGGATCGTGCTGGCCACGGTCAGGGGCGATGTCCACGACATCGGCAAGAACCTGGTGGACATCATCTTGTCCAACAACGGTTACGAGGTGGTCAACATCGGCATCAAGCAGCCGATCGCCGAGATCATCCGGGCGGCGGAGGAGCACAACGTCGATGCCATCGGCATGAGCGGACTGTTGGTGAAGTCGACGGTCGTGATGAAGGAGAACCTCGAGGAGCTCAACTCCCGTGGGGTTGCCGCTCGTTGGCCGGTGCTCCTGGGTGGCGCCGCACTGACCCGCGCCTATGTCGAGAATGACCTGGCTGAGATCTATCAGGGTGAGGTTCGTTACGCCCGGGACGCCTTCGAGGGCCTGCGCCTCATGGATGCCGTGGCGGCCGCCCGATCCAACCCGGAGCTCAATGTCTCGGACACCCTCCCCGAGCTGCGCAAGCGGCGAGTGCGTGCTGTGGCTGCACCCGCCGATGATGCCCCGGCCGAGACCACCCGCTCCGATGTCGCCCAGGACAACAGCATCCCGACGCCGCCGTTCTTAGGCACCCGGGTGGTCAAGGGCATCGCCCTGGCCGACTACGCGTCCTACCTTGATGAGCGGGCGACGTTCCTGGGGCAATGGGGTCTGAAAGGCACTCGGGGCGACGACGGCACGTCGTACGAGGAGCTGGTCGAGACCGAGGGCCGGCCGCGGCTGCGGATGTGGCTGGACCGGATCAAGACCGACGCACTGCTTGAGGCGGCCGTTGTGTACGGCTATTTCCCTTGTTATAGCGAGGGCAACGAGCTGGTGGTCCTCCATCACGAAGAGGGGCCCGACGGCCAGCAGACCGGCAGCGAGCGGGCGCGTTTCACGTTCCCGCGTCAGCGCCGCGACCGTCGCCTGTGCCTGGCGGACTTCTTCAAGTCCAAGGAGCGCTATGAGGTCGACGGCGAGCCCGATGTTATTGCCTTCCATCTGGTCACCATGGGTGCCCGGGTGGCCGAGGCGACCGCAGAGCTGTTCGCTCGCAACGCTTATCGCGAATACCTAGAGCTTCATGGGCTTTCCGTACAGCTGACGGAGGCGCTGGCCGAGATGTGGCATGCGCGAGTGCGTGACGAGCTCGGCTTCAGGAGCGACGACAACGAAGACCTGGGCGCCATCCTGCGTCAGGGCTATCGGGGGTCGCGCTACTCCTTCGGCTATCCGGCCTGCCCGGACCTCGAGGACCGCGCGGTCCTGGTCAACCTGCTCGACCCTTCGCGCATCGGTGTCACGCTCTCCGAGGAGCTGCAGCTGCACCCGGAGCAGTCCACCGACGCCCTGGTCGTTCACCACCCCGAGGCCAAGTATTTCAATGCGACGTGACAGCTATGCCACCTAGCCTTCAATGCGACGTGACAGCAATGCAGAGTGATGGGAACGCAACGTGACCGCGACCCTTCCAGCGGCGGTGCTGTGGGACATGGACGGCACCCTGGTCGACACCGAGCCTTACTGGATCGCTGAGGAACACAGGCTGGTGGAGGAACACGGCGGCACCTGGACCGACGAGCACGCAAAGCAGCTTGTCGGCAACGACCTGATGGTTTCTGCGGAGTACATTTTGGCCCACTCGCCGGTTGAGCTGACAGCGGTCGAGATCGTTGACGAGCTGCTGGCCGGTGTCGTGGCAAGGGTTCTTGAGCACGTGCCGTGGCGTCCGGGTGCCCGCGAGCTGCTCGAAAGCCTGGTGGCACAGGGAGTTCCGTGCGCGCTCGTCACGATGTCGTGGGAGTTGCTGGCGACTGCAGTGGTGGAGAACCTGCCCGAAGGCACGTTCGACGCAGTGGTCACGGGCGACGTTGTCCTACATGGCAAGCCTCATCCCGAGCCCTACCTGTATGCCGCGCGTCTGCTCCATGTCGACCTTGCTGCGTGTATCGCGATCGAGGACTCGCCGCCGGGCGTCGCGTCAGCGGTCGCGGCCGGCATCCGGACGATTGCTGTTCCGCATCAGGTGAAGGTCCCGGAAACCGTTGGTGCTGTTCAGATCTCGACTCTGACCGGGCTCACTCCGGCTGACCTGCTGCCGTTGTTCGGGTAGCTCGTCACAGGGCGGTCAACGTCCTCGCCCGACCCAGGCGGTGGTGTTGGCGGCCACGGCGAGCTGGTCAGCCAGCGCGTCATGGTGGGTCGCCACCAGTCCGCAGGTGACCCTGATGTGCCCAGGCATGTCGGGCAGGACCGCAAAGGGTGATCCCGGTGTGGCGCCGATTCCCTGGCTTGCCAGCCGGACCAGGGCGGCCGCCTCATCGTGCACCGGCACCCAGATGTTGATGCCGTCCGTTCCACCAACCTCAACGTCCCGACGGGCGAGCCCGTCCACGAGAGCAGCCCGCCGCCGCGCATACTCGCGCTGTGCCGATTCCACCTCAGCGCGAGAACCCTCATCGGTGAGCAGGCTCAACAGAATTCGCTGAAGGAGGCGGCTGCTCCATCCCTGGCCCAGTTGGCGCAGGGCAAGGACGTTACGAATCAGCTCGGCCGGTCCGCTGACCGCGGCCAGACGCAGGTCGGGACCATGTGACTTGGAGAAGCTGCGGATGTGGACCGTGCGTTCGGGGATCCAGCGTCCGAGACTGTTCGCTGGCGCCGACGCGATCGCCCCCGCAGAGTCATCTTCGATCACGATGGTGGCGGCCCCTTCGATGAGCTTGGCCAGGACGCGGGCTCGGCGTGCAGTGGTCGAGACCCCGCTGGGATTTTGCGCGGTCGGCTGCACAATCACGGCTGCCACGGGCGATGCCAGCGCGACAGCCAATGGCGCCGGTTCAATGCCCTCGCGGTCCATTGGGACACCTACGACATCGGCTCCGATGGAGTCGAGGAGGTCCAGGAGCGGTGGGAAGCATGGGTGCTCGACGACAACCCGGTCACCGAAGCGAACAACTGTGCGGGCAATCAGGTCCAGCGCGTCCATCGCGCCGTCGACGATGCTGATTTCGTTTGTGACATAGGGCCATTCGGCCAATAGAACGTCACGAAGCTCAGGCAAGACGGCCTGGTCGAGGTAGCTGCCAGGTGTGCCGGCTGTGGTGAGACGGCCCAGCGCTCTGCTGAGGTTGGGCAGTAGCGCGGCGTCTGGGACGCCCGTGGAGAGGTCGAGCGAGAAGCCGGTCTGACCCTCGAGCGCCCGCTGATAACGAGTGTTGGCGGGACCCAACGGGTCGGCCACCTTTGTACCGCGCCGACCGTCGGTGCGAATGGTGCCTGATCGAGCGAGCAGGGCCCACCCAGCGCTGACGGTGGTGGGGGAGAGGGCCAGCTGCGCTGCGACCTCGCGAATCGGCGGCAGCTTGGTACCAGCAGGCAGGACGCCGTCGCGGATGGCACGGCTCACCGCATGAGCCAGTCCCCTCGCCGTGGGGTGTTCCATGCGTTCCTCGAGCGCGGACAGAATCGCCGTCATGTTTGTAACATAGCAAATTAGGCTTTGTCATGGTTACCTGTGGCACGTAGCCTGCTGCCATGACTCAGCACAGCTTGCACAGTCGCCGCATCGGACACTGGATCGATGGTTGCGAGACCCCGGGAACCTCCGGCCGTACGGCGCCCGTCTACAACCCGGCAACGGGCCAGCGCAGCGCCGAGGTGCAGCTAGGCAGCAGCAGCGAGGTGAACGACGCGGTCGCCAAGGCCGTCGCTGCCTCCAAGACGTGGCGGCACGCGTCCCTGTCCAAGCGGTCCGGAGTGCTGTTCGCCTTTCGACACCTCCTGTTCGAGCGCACCGACGAGCTGGCCGCCATCGTCACCGCTGAGCATGGCAAAGTCCTTTCGGACTCCGCCGGTGAAATCGCCCGCGGGCTCGAGAACGTTGAGTTTGCGGCCGGGGTTCCAGAACTGCTCAAGGGCGGGTTCTCGGAGCAGGCCGGCACCGGGGTTGACGTCTTCTCGATCCGTCAGCCGCTGGGCGTGGTCGCCGGGATCACCCCCTTCAACTTCCCCGTCATGGTGCCGCTGTGGATGTGCGCCAACGCGATCGCGTGCGGCAACTCGTTCATTCTCAAACCAAGCGAGAAGGACCCCTCGGCGTCGCTGTTCCTGGCTCAGATGTGGAAGGACGCGGGTCTGCCAGACGGCGTCTTCACTGTGATCCAGGGGGACAAGGAGGCTGTTGACGCTCTCTTGACACATGCCGACGTTGCGGCGGTCAGCTTCGTGGGCTCGACGCCGATCGCCAAGTACATCTACGAGACCGGCACGGCGCATGGCAAGCGGGTCCAGGCCCTCGGCGGCGCCAAGAACCATGCACTGGTGCTGCCCGATGCCGACGTGGACATGGCCGCCGATGCGGTGGTCTCGGCGGCATACGGCTCAGCGGGCGAGCGTTGTATGGCGTTGTCCGTCGCCGTCGCAGTGGGCGATGTTGCAGACCCGCTGGTCGACGCGATCGCGGCTCGCCTGCCGAAGCTCACCATCGGCGACGGCACCCACCCGGACACCGACATGGGACCGCTCATCACCGCCGCGCATCGCGACAAGGTCGCCTCCTACATCGGCGCGGGAGCCGATCAGGGTGCCACCGTGGTCGTCGACGGACGCCTGGAGGACGTGCCTTCCGAGGGCTTCTTCCTCGGGACGACGCTGCTAGACCATGTCACCCCCGAGATGACCGTCTACACCGACGAGATCTTCGGCCCGGTGCTCTGCGTCGTCCGCGCGAAGACCTATGACGAAGGTCTGGCTCTGATCAACGACAACCCTTATGCCAACGGCACCGCGATCTTCACCCGCGATGGCGGCGCGGCCCGCCGGTTCCAGTTCGACGTCGAGGTCGGCATGGTCGGCATCAACGTGCCGATCCCGGTTCCGGTGGCCTACTACTCGTTCGGCGGCTGGAAGGCCTCACTGTTCGGCGACACCCACATGTACGGCGTCGAGGGCATGAACTTCTACACCCGGGGCAAGGTGGTCACGTCTCGCTGGCCCGATCCCGCGACCTCATCAGTCGACCTAGGTTTTCCCCGAACGAGATAGGACACGTGCCGTGACCCAGACAACAGCGTCCGAGATTCCCCCCATGCCCTCAGCGTCCACAGCTCCTTCCGACGAGGCCAGGGTTCGTGCCGACGACCGTTCGCACGTCTTCCACTCGTGGTCTGCCCAGGCCCAGATCGACCCCATGCCCATCGCCTCTGCCACCGGGTCGTACTTCAGCGACTACTCGGGGAAGCGATATCTCGACTTCTCCTCACAGCTGGTCAACGTCAACATCGGCTATCAGCACCCCAAGCTTGTCGCTGCCATCCAGGACCAGGCAGCCAAGCTCTGCACCATCGCGCCGAGCTTCGCCAACGATGCGCGCAGCGAGGCTGCACGGCTGATCGCCGAGATTGCTCCAGGAGAGCTCAACACCGTGTTCTTCACCAACGGCGGAGCCGAGGCCAACGAGAACGCCATCCGGATGGCGCGCCTGCACAGCGGACGGCACAAGGTGCTGGCCGCCTACCGCAGCTATCACGGTGCGACCGCCGGAGCCATTGCCCTCACGGGTGACCCGCGGCGGTGGGCTTCCGAGCCGGGCCTGCCCGGGATCGTTCGTTACTGGGGCCCTTATGCCTATCGGTCGGCGTTCCATGCGACGACCGAGCAGGAGGAGTCGGCTCGCGCACTGCAACATCTGCGGGACATCCTCATGGTTGAGGGATCGCACACGGTCGCGGCGATCATCCTGGAGACCGTCGTGGGCACCAACGGGATCCTGGTCCCGCCGCCCGGGTATCTTCCCGGCGTCCGCGCGTTGTGTGACGAGTTCGGAATCGTCCTGATCGCCGATGAGGTGATGGCCGGATTCGGTCGCTGCGGTGAGTGGTTCGCGGTCGACCACTGGGGTGTCACCCCGGACCTGATCACCTTTGCCAAGGGCGTCAACTCCGGGTATGTGCCCTTGGGCGGTGTGGTCATCTCGGACGCAATCGCCGCGACGTTCACCGACCGGGCTTTCCCTGGAGGCTTGACGTACTCAGGTCATCCGCTGGCGTGCGCCTCCGCCGTGGCCTCGATCAACATCTTCCGCGAAGATGGCATCATCGAGCATGCCCGTGCCTTGGGCGCCGACGTCATCGGGCCGGAGCTGCGGGCGTTGGCCGAGCGACACCCGAGTGTCGGCGAGGTGCGCGGGCTGGGCGTGTTCTGGGCGCTGGAGCTGGTGCGCGACCGCGACTCGAGGGAACCGCTGGTTCCATTCAACGCGAACGGTCCTGATGCGAGACCGATGGCCGAGTTCGCCGCCGCGTGCAAGGACCGGGGGCTATGGCCCTTTGTCCACTTCAACCGAACTCATGTCGTGCCGCCATGCACCACGTCTGCCGAAGAGATCAGGGAAGGTATCGCGATCCTGGACGAGGCGCTGAAGGTGGCAGACGCGTACTACACCGGGAGCTGAAGGAAGAGCCCGTGAGGTCCGTCAGGTTTGCCAGGTGACGTCGTGGGCGGTGACGGCAGCGGTCAGGCCTCGTTGATGGACCCAAGTGTGGTGGTAGGCGCAGAGCAGGGCGAGGTTCAGGAGGGATGTTGCCCCGCCGTCGAGCCAGTGTTTGACGTGGTGGGCGTCGCACCATTGAGGCGGCCGCCCGCAGCCGGGGAAGGTGCAGGCCTTGTCCCGGACCCATAACGCG
>JAYSQH010000479.1:0-16949 GCA_043721655.1 Phycicoccus sp.
GCACACGATGCGGTAAGCAGCCCAAGCATCACGAAGGGGCCACCGGCTGATCTCTGCCGGTGGCCCCTTCGTCGCTCATGTGAGTCGGTAGCCCATTCCGCGCACCGTCTCGATGCGGCGTACGCCGATCTTGGCGCGCAGGTAGCGCACGTATACCTCGACCACGTTCGAGCCCGGGTCGAAGTCGAGCCCCCACACGCGGCTGAGCAGCTGCTCGCGACTGAGCACCTGGTCGGGGTGGCGGATGAACTCCTCAGCCAGGGCGAACTCGCGCGCCGAGAGGTCGTGCCACGTGCCGTCAACGCTGATCCGGCGGGTCAACAGGTCAAGCTCGAGGTCGCCAGCGTGCAGCACCCCGACCGCACCCCCGGGCTGCCCGGCTTTCAACCGCAGTCGGACCCGTGCCAACAGCTCATCAAAGCGGAAGGGCTTGGACATGTAGTCGTCCACGCCCCCTTCCAGACCTTGCAGGGTGTCGGCGGCAGAGTCCCGCGCGGTCAACATGATCACGGCGATCGGGTTGCCCTGACCGCGCAGGGTCTGCAGGATCTGGAAGCCGTCGAGTCCTGGCAACCCGACGTCCAGGACCATCAGGTCGAACTGGCCGCTCTGCGCCTGGGCGAGTGCCGCCGGACCATCGCCCGCAACGGTCACCGCGAAACCCGCCGCGCGCAGACCCTTCTCAACGAACGACGCAATCCGCGCCTCATCCTCGGCGACCAGAATCCTGCTCATGTCCTACTCCTCGAATTCCTGCGACGGCTGAGCCTCGGTGACCAGCGGAATCCGGATCGTGAACGTCGACTCATCGCCTGACCTGCCCGCAGCGACCGCGAGCAGCACCGTGCCACCGTGGGCTTCGGTGATCGCCGAGACGATGGACAAGCCGAGTCCGGACCCCTCGGTGCCCCCGTTGGATTCGAGTCTGCTGAACCGCTCAAAGATCCGTTCCTGAGCGTCCGGCGGTATGCCGGGTCCGCTGTCCCGCACGGACAGGTCCAGCCAGGCCTCCGCGTCAGTCTCCGACACGGCTGCGGCCAGGACGATCGGGCCACCCGGGGTCGAGTACTTGACCGCGTTGTCGGCAAGCTGCAGCCAAGCCTGGGTGATCCGGCCGGCGTCGATAAACGCCAGTCCGCTCGCCGACTCAACCCGCCAGGTCCGCGTCGGGTCCAGCGCCGAGGCCTTGGCGCCGACCGCTGCCGTGAACGAGCCGATGTCGACCTCGGCGAGCTCAACGAAGTGCGGCGCCCTGGACGCGGCAAGCAGCGAGATGTCAGACACAAGAGTGCTCATCCGGTCGAGCTCGTCGATGGCCAGCGCCCGGGTCGCCTCAACATCGCTGGCGTTCGAGGCGTCGAGCAGCTCCAGATGGCCCCTGATGATCGTGATTGGCGTCTTCAGCTCGTGACCAACGTCGTTGAGCAAAAGCCGCTGGCTCCTGGCCGAGTCCTGGAGGCGGTCGAACATGGCGTTGATGGCCGCAGCCAGCTCCGAGACGTCATCCCGGCCGGTCACGGCGATGCGCTCGGTCAGGTCGGCCGCGGTACTGCTGCCCACCGCGACATCGCGCAGCAGGCGGATCGGGCGCAGCAGCCGCCCGGCCACGAACCAGGCCACCAGGCCCACCAGAGCCAGCGCGATCAGCGCGACGCGCAGGTAGGTCTGGAACGAGTCAGCGACCGAGCCGAGCTCGGCGTCAAGATCGTACGCGGCGACATACAGGCCGGTGCTCGGATCATCTTTGACCCTGACCGGGATGATCAGGTAACGCAACGTTCCCAGCGCGCTCTTGGCGGTGCCGATGACCACCTGAGTCGGATCCGCCTCGGACAGGATCCGGGCGACCAGCGCACTGTCCTTGTCGATGCGGAACGGCAGGTTCACCGCAGGAACCAGCGCCGGCTTTCCGTCGACGAAACCGAGCACACTCTCGTTGGAGGCCGGAATGACCTGCTGCATGGCGACCCTCAACACGGCGTCGACACTGGTCAGCGGCGCGCTAGAGGTATCGCCCGCTGCGATGGACTTCAAGCTCGGAACGGTGTGCAGGAGCCGCGCGTCAACGGCGGCCAGAGCTCCTTTGCGCTGCACCAGATACGAGGCGACCCCCGATGCTGCGAGCCCCAGTGCGGCGACCGCAAGAATCGAGACCACGATCCGCGACCGCACCGACAGAGTGCGCCTCGGGCCCGTACGAACTACCCGTTCGCTCCGCCGGGGCCTACGTATATGGGTCATTGTCCACGCCGCTGGCCGGGCCAGCACCGGAATACCCACTGGCGCGAGTTCAGCTGGAACCCAAGGCGATGAAGGTCGCGCCCGAGTCGATGTTTCGCTGTATCCGCCTGTCCCTGACGACGAGTACCCCCTTGGCTCCGCGTCGCGTGCGCGATGCTCAAAAGGCGACCTGGCGGCGCCAGATCAACCACCCCTACGGCGCGACGGCCGCGCCCCGCGTTGGTCAGCGCTGCCGTAGTCGGCGGCGCGCCTGGCGATCGGCAGGATGACCTCGAATCGTGCGCCTGTGCGGGGTCCGTCGCTGTGGCCGAGAAGCTGTCCGTGGTGGGCCTGGACGATGGCCTTGGCGATGGTCAGCCCGATGCCGCTTCCGGAGCCGTTGGCGGTGCGGGAGGAGTCGCCGCGGTAGAAGCGCTCGAACAGCTGGGCGCCCTGACCGGGGTCGAAACCCTCGCCGGTGTCGGTGACCGTGATCCGAACTCGGTGGCCGTGTCGGGTGGCGCCGATGGTGACCGCGCCCCCGGCGGCGGTATGTCGCAGAGCATTGTCGAGCAGCGCCCCCACCGCCTCGGCAAGGCGGTCCCGGTCGACCATCACCAGGTCAGCGGCTACCGCGCCCTCGGTGCTGAGGCTGACCCCTTTGGTATCGAAACGCTGGCAGGCCGCAGACACCGACCCGGATACAAAGTCCTTGACCGAGATGAGAACCGGCCGCAGATTCAGCTGACGTTCCTCCGCGCGTGACACCGCGGACAGGTCGCCGACCAGCCGGTGTAGCCGCTGGGACTGCTCGGTCAGCGTCGTCCAGGTTGTTTGGTCGGGCGGCAGGATGCCGTCCGTGACAGCCTCGATCGTGGCCTGCATCGAGGCCAGCGGTGTACGTAGCTCGTGGGCCAGGTCATTGAGCAGGCGCCGGCGAGTCCGCTCGGTGGTCGCCAGCTGGCTGGCCATCAGGTTGAACGACGTCGTCAGCCGGTCGAACTCGGGGCCAAGGTCCGGCGCTCGAAGCCTGGTCTGGTAGTCACCCCCGGCGATCTGCTGGGCGGCGTCGGCAGCCTCGGCCACCGGGGCCGCAACCCGCCGGGACACCAGCCAGGTCACCACCAGTGCGGCCACCAGGGCGACGGTCACACCGACGGTCAGGGCAAGGAGAACCGAGTTGGAGAAGGCCTGGTCCACGTGGATAAGGGCCGGCCCGGAGATCGGTGGCTGGACCTCAGCCAGATGTCCGTCGAACGCCGGCCCGGCGACGAACAACACCGCGACCAGCATGGTGGCGGCGCCGGCCGCAACGACCAGGCCCATCGCGGCGAACAGCCGCCAGGCCAGTCCCAGGGGTGGCTTGGGAGGCCGGTCGGTCGAGGCTCTCATCCGGGCCCCATCCGGTAGCCGACACCGCGGATCGTACGAACGTAGCGCTCGGTGGCCAGGTCGTCCCCGAGCTTGGCCCGGATGTGCGCTATGTGGATGTCGACCAAGTGTTCGTCCCCGTACCAGTCAGATCCCCAGACCTGCTGGATGAGCTGGCCGCGGGTGAAGGCGAGCTTGGGTCGTTCGATCAGGGTCGCCAGCAGGTCGAACTCGGTGCGGGTCAGCTCGACCAGGGTCTGCCCCAGGCGGACTTCTCGGGACTCTGCGTCCACGCTCAGGTCGCCGATGGTGTGCACGTGGGGGTCCCCCTCGGTCTGCCCCGCCACCCGCGGTCGGCGCAGGAGGGTGTGGATGCGGGCCACCAGCTCGCGCGGGGAGAACGGCTTGGTCATGTAGTCATCCGCGCCCACGGACAAGCCGATGAGGGTGTCGATCTCTTCGCTGCGGGCGGTCAACATGATCACGTAGGCGTCGCTGAACGTGCGCAGCTGACGGCATACCTCGATGCCGTCGATGCCCGGCATCATCAGGTCGAGCACCACGATGTCAGGCGGATCTGATCGTGCCGAGGCCAGAGCTTGTTCTCCGTCGGGCGCCGTGCTGACCACGAACCCCTCATGCTCGAGGTAGCCGGCCACAGCTCGCACCAGGCTGGGCTCATCGTCCACGACCAGCGCCCGCAAGGGGCTGCTGGTCGTGGCTTCAGCCTTTGGTACCAACGGGATCAGCGGTCCTCCATCGCTTTGAACGCACCGTGCCAGGTGTGATTCCAGACGGCCCCGGTGACTGAGTTGACTGACAGCATCCCACTGAGTGAGCCGTTGAGCTTCACGTCAAGGGTGAAGTAACCAGGGTAGGCGTCGATGGTCGCGATCGTGGTGTCCGCGCGGTTGGCGGCCAGCCACGAGGTGGCGATCTCGCGTGCCTTCGCGGCGTCCACCGTCCCGGCGCTGTCACTCCCTGCGCGCATCATCCCGAAGCGGGTGTTCCACATCATTGCCGGGCCCGGTTCGGTGCTCACCGTGCCGGTCCGGGGATCGACGATCACCTCAGTGGCGGCCTTGTTCGCGCTGTCCTTGAGCTCGACATAAAAGCCGTTGTCGAACCAGATCACCTCTCCAGGGTGCAGCCCAGCTGCCTTGGCAGCAGTCCCAGCCCGAGCCCGAGCCGCCGGTATGCCGGACACGGCGACCCCGTTACCGGGCAGCCACACCAGGCCCGTCGAGCCCTGACCCTGGCCGCCCATCATGCCTCCGTACGCGCCCTGACCCTGGCCGCCCATCATGCCTCCGTACGAGCCCTGACCCTGGCCGCCCATCATGCCTCCGTACGAGCCCTGACCGTAACCGCGCGTCGACGGCCCGAATGAGGGACCGCCGAGGGTGCCGAAAGCTAACGCTACCGACGCGACCAATGCGGTCACGGCTACCGCCAACGCGCCAAACAGCAGGGGGCGTCTCATGACCGTCACTTCCCGCCGCGCTGGGCGGCCAGAAGAGCGGCCCGCTGGGCCTGCCACGTCTGCGTATCAATCTCACCATTGGCCATCCGTCGGTCGAGGATCTCCACCGCCGGCTCACTGTCTGAGCGGGTCGCCTGGTCGTCCCTGCTCCCGGGGAGTAACCGGGTGACCATCCACACGATCAGCCCGAGCAGGATGAGCCAGAACAGGCCCATGCCAAGCCATCCCAACGCACCCATTCCTCCGCCATACCAACCCATCATCGTGAACTCCTCCATGATCCGCCCGGGTCGATCCGGGATACCTCCAGCCTCGCGCCTAAGTACTGCGGTCGTGGTCAGGAACCATGAAGAAACGATGTAGGAAACCCGGAGACGTGGGGCGGCCGTCCTCCAGTCGCTCGCGGTGGCTCGTCTCGGTCTAGAGCATGACCAGTGGGACGCCGGTGAACACGCCGCGATGGCGGTAGGTGTCCGTGGCCATGAGAACAGCTCCCCGGCCGGGTCCGACCTGTTTGGGGTTGCGGCGCCGGACTCGGCGCACGATCAATCACAGGATCGGGGTTCAGACTTCAGGAAATCTTCATGGTTATGCCTGCCTAATCGTCATGGGGGGAGCGGAGTCTGAGTATCCCGGTACGTGACGAAACCTGGAAGGGGTGGCCCTCGTGTTCGCTGATGTGTGGTGCGGGCAGTTGACTGTGAGCGGCTGGGCTCTGATGGGACTCTTCTGGGCGACCTTCATGGGTCTGGTGCTGTGGGCCGTGAGCCGGCTGTTCGGCCGTGCCCAGGATGCCGGCGACGCTGACGGGGCCGAACGCGAAGTGTGTGACGCCGACGACCTGGATCTGCGGCTGGCACGTGGAGAGCTGGACCTCTCCCAGTACCGAACATTGCGCGAGGAACTCACTTACTCTGGGCGTCACTGAGACCGCAGTGTGGTGATCACCGGCTGGTCCGTTCAGGCGCGACCGTTCGCGGGGTGGCCCTGGTGGGACTCTGGCCTCTGGGTCTCGCCGCCCACCGTTCGGCGAACGCGGATCTTGACGGAATCTTCATGGTTTCTAGGTCGGGGCGACATCATCGCGTTGTTACCTTAGATACTCCACTGGGGTATCTCCAATCGGTGTGAGCGTGACCGGTTTCCGGTTCCGAAGCCCTGCGGAGCAGGAGTACGTCGAGAGGTCTCACATGAGTACAGCCGGTTACCTGGTCGAAGGGATGACCTGCGGCTACTGCATGGGCAAGGTGCACGAGAGGGTCCGGTCGCTCTCGGGCGTGACCAAGGTCGCGATGGATCTCGGCGCGGGTGGCCTGTCACCACTGCTGGTGATGAGCGGGACCAAACTGGGGGCCGCCGTGGTGCGCGATGCCGTAGAGAGCGTCGGCTTCGGACTGCTGCGGCCCAGAGGAGCAGAGGCGGATCCACCGGGGACGGCGCTTCGACCCAGAAGGGCGATACACCGACCAGAGGGTCAATGAATGCGGTTCTTTAGCGGAGGGCTAAATTCCATGAGCGTTGAACATGATCCGCGGCCGGTTGCACGTCGTGCGTGAGAGCGGCCCTGTCGTCGCTGTCGGTGCTGTCCAACGCCAACCGGCTCCGCAGGTTCACGGCCCCCGAGCTACCCCACAACGTCGTCGTCTCTGCCACCAACCCGGTGGTCGAGATCGGACGCGATCAAGACGAGGAGAAGCCCATGCACGAACAAACCCCCACGGTGACCGACCCGGTGTGCGGCATGACAGTCGACCCGGCCACGGCGGCAACCAGCATCGAACACGAAGGTCAGACGTACCACTTCTGCGCCAAGGGCTGCGCCAAGACCTTCACGGCGAACCCAGGCGCGTACCTCAAGTCAGCCAGCGCCAGCTAAGGCTCGCGTATCCGCGTCCCTCCCCCCCGGGGCCGCCCGGCGGGGAAGGGGGCGCCGATAAGGCCCAAGCCGACAAAAGGAGCGCAGCGATGACTGCCGGACGCGATGCTATGAGCACAGCCATCACCTAGGTCCAGGCGAATAGTCGGTTATCCGCGAGGCAGGAGAATCAGAAAGGTTGATCCCTGACCGGTCCCGGGGCTGGTTACGCTGAGCTGCCCACCGTGGGCCTCGACGAGGGCCTTGGCAATGGCAAGGCCGATGCCGGACCCTCCGTGCGTGCGATCCCGGGCGGTGTCGACCCGGTAGAAGCGCTCGAAGACGTGTGGCAGGTGCTCGGCCGGGATGCCGTCACCGGTGTCTGCGACGGACAGTGCCACCCCGCGGGCGCGGGATATCGCGGCTGAGATCGTGACCATCCCGCTGGCGGGGGTGTGACGCAAGGCGTTGTCCAGCAGGTTACCCAGGACCTGTCCGATCCGTTCCGGATCCAGTGACAGCTCTGGCAGTCCTGGCGCGATGTCCGAGACCAGTCGAACATTTTTCGCCTCGTAGGCCTCAGCTGCCGCGTTGGTCGCGACCGCGACCACCACCCCTGGTTGCACCGCGTGCATGTCCAGCCTTACCTGTCCCTCCTCAGCGCGGGAAACGGTGCTGATGTCCTCGGACAACCGGGCCAGGCGCCTGGTCTGGGAGCGCAGGAGCTCTGCCGTCCCGGCGTCCAACGTCGCGACGCCATCCTCCAGCGCCTCCAGGTAGGCCTCCAGCGTGGCCACCGGCGTGCGCATCTCATGGCCGAGGTCGGCTAGCAGCCTGCGGCGAGTCCGTTCGACTGAGCCCAGCCGGACTGCCATCTGGTTGAACGCGGCGGCGAGCGAGTCGAACTCCGGGCCCAGGCCCGGCCCGGGGACTCTGATGTCGTAGTGGCCACCCGCAACGTTACTTGCAGCCTCGGAGATGGTTGCCACAGATCTTCCGATCCGCCGGGTCTGATACACGGTTACTCCCAACGCGGCCACCAGCGCCGCCAGCAGCGCCAGGGACAGCGAGATCGCGTTCGCCGACCGGTAGGCCCTCTCGGTGTGAATGATCTGGGCAGCTGTCGCTCCGACGTTGGCTCTGGCGAGGTGCTGGTGGAACAAAGAGGGACCTACGTTTGCGGCAATCAGCCACGCGGTGAGCGTGCCCGCGACCAGGACGAGCGATTGGGCCAGGAGCAGGCGACCGGCCAGACCTGCGCCTCGACGTGTTGGCTCGATGGCGGGCCGCTTCATGCCCCCTCGCCCATCCCGTAGCCGACACCACGGACGGTGCGCACGTACCGAGGTGAGCCGGGATCGTCACCGAGCTTCCTGCGCAGGTGCCCGACGTGCACATCAACCAGGTGCTCGTCGCCGACCCAGGTCTGGTCCCACACGGCATCGATGAGCTGGCGGCGGGAGAAGACCAGCTTGGGTCGGTTCGACAACGCCTCCAGCAGGTCGAACTCGGTGCGGGTCAGCACCACTGCCTCATCGTTGAGGCGGACCTCACGTGCGGCCACGTCGATACTGAGAGCCCCGAAGACCCGCGGCGGGGCTTCCTGTACGGGCATCGCGTGGGTGGTGGAGGCACGGGGACGGCGCAGCATCGCGTGGACACGCGCGAGCAGCTCGCGGGGGCTGAACGGCTTGGTCAGGTAGTCGTCGGCCCCGACGGAGAGTCCGATGAGCTTGTCGACCTCATCGGTGCGCGCGGTGAGCATGATGATGTAGCAGTCGGAGAAGGTGCGTACCACCCGGCAGACCTCGACGCCATCGATCACCGGCAACCCGAGGTCCAGCACCATCACGTCGGGGTCGACCTGCCGAGCCCGGTCGATCGCCTGTTGCCCGTCATAGGCCATCGACACCTCAAAGCCGTCGCGCGTCAGATAGGACCCCACGAGCTTGGCCAAGGCTCGTTCATCGTCTACGACCAGCACCCGGAAACCGGTGGGGGTTGGTTTTGATCGTGGCTGGCCGGCCGGTTGGCTCATGTCCCCAGTGTGGGCGATTCCGCACTCAATAGCGGCATCGGGGTTGTCTCCTTCCGTGGTGTCCATTGCGATTCAGCCGTTCGTCGTCGCCGATCTGGGCCGTGGAGGGCTCGGCCCAGATGCGGGATGTGCGGGTTTTTACGAAGGACATCGCATGGACAGCTCCTCGGCCCGACTTCATCAAACCTTCATCGAAACCCCGCCTAAACCTTCGTGGATCAGGCGGACTGTAGAGGTCATGACTGGAGTTGAGACGACCTCCGAATGGGTGAGGCGAGACCCGCACCCCGAGGGAGGCGGCGACCGCCCCCCGGGGGTCGGCATACCGGTTGAGGTCACGTTGGTTGAGGCACCAGCGTGCCACCTGTGTGAGGACGCAAAGTCCACCCTGGCAGTCCTGGCACGGTCCTATCCGCTGACTGTCCACGTGGTGTCGATCGAGGACGAGGTCGGTCGCGAGCTGATGCAAACGCACCGAGCGCCCATGAGTCCCCTGGTTTTGCTGGACGGGAAGTACTTCAGCTCTGGCCGCCTTCCTGTACGCAAGATCGAGAATCGTCTCAAGAAGGCTCAGCAAGGTGAGACCTCATGACTAACCTGTTCACCACCGGCTCGATACTGGCCGCCTTCTTCGCCGGCGGCATCGCGCTGTTCGCGCCCTGCTGCATCGTGTTCCTAGCCCCGTCGTACCTTTCGGTGGCGGTCAAGAACCGCCGCTGGCGGCTGTTGCCACTCACGTTCGTCTTCGCCGCCGGGCTGGGGTTGATCCTGATTCCCATCACAGTGGGGATTAGCCTGATCTCCGGGACCATCGCCCACTACCACCAGCAGCTTTACTACGCCGGCGGTGTGCTGATGCTGGTCCTGGCCGTGTTCACCTTGTCCGGGCGAATGATGAGCCTGCCCTCGTTCATCCGCGCGCCGAACACCGCCCGCGGGGACACCGGCAGCTTCTTCGCCCTGGGCATGTTCTCAGGGATGGCCAGCAGCTGCTGCGCCCCGGTCTTGGTCGGGGTGATGACCCTTTCGGCGTTGTCCGGGTCGACCGCCGGTGGCCTGACCCTGGGCCTGGCCTTCACGTTCGGCATGACGTTCCCGCTGTTCGTGATGGCGCTGTTGTGGGACCGGTTCAAGCTCGGCGAGCGGAAGTTCCTCAAGGCCAAGCCGGTCCGGCTGCACTTTGGCGCCCGGATTCTGGCGACCAACACGGTCAACCTCGCGGTCGCGATCGCATTCACCATCATGGGAATCTTCGTGATGTTCTTGGCCAGCAGCGGAGAGATGACGTCAGGTCCGGGGTTCCAGGTGGCATTCGGTAAGCGCCTGGCCGAGAGCTTCGTCTGGATAGAGAAGGTAACTGCGTCAGTCCCGGAGGCCATTCTCGGCCTGGCGGTCCTGTCGTTGGCTGGGGTGTTCGTCTACGCCACCTTGCGCAGCCGACCCCGCAAGGGCCAGGCCCCCTACCCACCAGAGGACGACCCGGACTATGAGCCTGACCCATCGTCCCTGGAAGACAGCACCGACCTACCCTCGACCCGCAAGTGAGGACCGTGAGATGACCACCGGAACCGGCAAGAAGGCCGCGGCCCCAGGACGTGAGCACATCAACGCTTTGCGAGCGGCCCAGGCGATCAAGGAGAAGCGCAGGCAGCTGCGGATCCGCCTGACGTGGGTGGGTGTCAGCTTGGCGGTGATCGGGCTTGTCGTGGCGATGGCGCTCAGCTCACGGCAAGAGACCTCCTCGGCGACCAAGATCGCGCCTAACTTTACCCTCACCGACACCTCCGGGGCGAGCGTGAGCCTGGCCTCGTACAAAGGGAAGAACGTCCTGCTGTTCTTCAGCGAGGGTGCCGGCTGCCAGGCCTGTCTCATCCAGATGAACCAGATCGAGAGGGACCCGGCCTTCGCCGCGGCCGGGCTGACCGTGCTGCCTATCGTGATGAACACCAAGGAACAGATCGTCGCTGACATGGCCGCCAATGAAGTGCGCACCCCCTTCCTGCTCGATGACGGAACCGTGTCCACCGAATACGGCACCATCGGCAAGGGCATGCACGAAGGCCTGCCTGGACACAGCTTCGTCCTGGTCGACAAGGCAGGGAACCAGCGCTGGTACGGCGAGTACCCCTCGATGTTCCTGTCCACGAGTGACCTGCTCAAGGAAGTCAGCTCCCACCTGAGCAGTTGAGCCGGTGCGTGTATGCCGAAAGCACAGTGCGGCACGGTCCCGAGCAGGGACGTGACGAATGCGGGCCACGCCCCCAAACCGGACCCCGGTCAGCCTCTTTGGCAGCAGCCGCCGCTACCTTGCGCCTCGGCACTGACACTGGCCAAGGCCAGATCGTGCGTGCGTGCGTCGACATGACCACCCGTACCACCGCAGCAGGACCCGGACTTCACGAGATCCGCGACGACCTCGTAGGTCGTGGCGACAGGACCGTCGAGGAGGAGATCTCTGAGTTGTGCATGTACTCGCAAAGCCGCATCGGTGGCGTGCATGGCGGCGAACGACTCGGCGCTGTCGTGCTCCACGAGCGCCGTGTAACTGCCATCGTCGGCGCGCAGGAGTCGTCGGCCTTGTAGCCCTTCGACGTCGCGGAGCTGGTCGTTGGACCAGGCGAACCACGCCCGGAACTCGGCCTCGCGCACAGTGGGGACCTCAGGGAACCGGGCGATTGCGATGAACATTCGTTCCTCCGTCAGTTGCTGCTCAGGGGTACAGCGGTGCCGCGCACCACCGGTCCCACCCGACCAGTGGCCGAGCGGGGTCCTTCGAAGCCTCCCGCGCCCACCCATGCCGGACTGTCGCGGTTCCATGAAGATGCCATGAAGATGCAGCCGTTTGGGCCCGTGCAGGATGGCGGACTTCATCAAACGTTGACCGTTTTCCCAGGGCTTTCTTCATCGCGATGACCCACGGTTGGACCAGGACGCAGAACCCGACGGGTCACCCACCCTGACTGTGCCCCCGAACGGAGAGACGCGTGCGGCCGGTCCTGTTCTCGGTCTTTGGCTTCGACATTCAGTCTTACGGGGTGAGCAAGGCGCTGGCCGCACTGGTGGCCGCCTTCATGCTCGCGCGCGCCTTCGAACGGTTGGGTCTCAAGCGGGACTCGGCGTACTCACTTGTGATGTGGGGGACCATCTGGGGCTTTGTCGGCGCCAAGATCTACTACCTGATCGAGCACCTGCCGACCTTGACGATGCACGACTTTGGCGGGATGGGCTTCACCTGGTACGGCGGCCTCATCGGCGGGGTCGTGGCCGCGCTGGTCATGGTGCGTCGCCACCAGCTCCCACTCGGTATCGTCGCCGGTGCCGCCGCCGTCCCGCTCACCATTGCCTATGGCATCGGCCGGCTCGGCTGCCTGCTTTCCGGTGACGGCACCTACGGTCGACCCACGTCGGTGCCCTGGGCGATGACCTTCCCCAACGGCGTGGTGCCCACAACCGTGCCCGTCCACCCCACCGCGCTGTATGAGGCGCTGGCCGCTTTCGTGATCGCTGCGGTCCTGTGGGCGTTGGGAAAGAGCTTGAACCCGGCCGCCGTGTTCGGTGCCTACCTCGCGCTGAGCGGGATCTCGCGGTTCCTCGTTGAGTTCCTGCGCATCAACGAACCGGCCGTGCTCGGGCTGACCCAGCCTCAGCTCTGGGCGTTGGCCAGCCTGATAGCCGGCGTCGTCCTCATCGTGCGTACCCAGTACCTGAACCATCCGCAACCAGTAGCAGTCGAGGCACCCCGCGCCGATGAGTCATTGACCGCGTCAACAACAGGAAGGCCAAGACAATGAGCACCAACATGCAAGGTCACAATCACGGCGGGAAGAGCCACCTGCTCTGGATGCTCGGTCTTGGTGGCGTCATCTTCATCGTCCTGCTCGGCACCGGACGTTCAGTCGGGCAGGCATTGCCGCTCGCGCTCTTCTTGGCGTGCCCCCTCATGATGGTCGGGATGATGTTCATGATGGGCGGCGACAAAGGCCACCAGCCCGGCAACGACACCACCGGACAACCCGACCACAACGACGCCGCCGACCACCACAACCAAGATATAGTTGAACCGTGGCAGGACTCGCCCAACATGACCTCCTCCCCACAGTCCCCTCAGTCCCCACAGGGCACAAACCGGCCTTGAGCGGCTTCGACGTCGTCGGCCCTCGGGCCGGCTCTCACTGAAAGGCCGGGCCCCGCATGGCTGAGCTGTCCCGCCGTCACGTCTTCCTCGGAGCTTTTGGCCTCGTCGGTCTCGCCGGGGTGAACGCCTGTGGGGGCACGACCGCAAAGTCGACCCCCGCCGAGGCCATCCGCCGCGCCGAAGCGGTGCGCCGCAGCACAGGCCAGCGTGTGGTCACCGCACAGTTGACGCCACGAGCGGCCACGGTCGATCTCGGTGGTCCGGTGGTCAACACCTGGGCCTACGGCGACTCGGTCCCAGGACCGCTGCTTCGGGCCCGCGCCGGCGACCTTCTGCGGGTTCAGGTGGACAATCAGCTACCCACCGCGACCAGCGTGCACTGGCACGGCATCGCCCTGCGCAACGACATGGACGGCGTGCCGGGCGTGACCCAGGCTCCGATCAACCGGGGGACGAAGTTCACCTACGAGTTCACCGTCCCGGACCCGGGCACCTACTTCTACCACCCTCATTCCGGTCTCCAGATCGACCGCGGACTATACGGGGCTCTGCTGGTGGACGAGGTAGCCGACCCTGGCGGCTACGACGTCGAATGGACCGTGGTGCTCGATGACTGGGTCGACGGCACCGGCCGCACCCCCGACCAGGTCCTCAAGGGGCTCACCTCGATGTCGAGCGGCGGAGCGGCCGGCTCAGGCAACGACATGGGCGACATGGGCGGCATGGACATGGGCAGTGGCATGGGCGAGGGGATGACCTCTCCGCTGCTGGGCGGCGCCGGCGACATCGCCTATCCGCACTACCTGGCCAACGGGAGCATTCCCGCCGCACCGGTGACTCTGAGCGCCAAGCCCGGGCAACGGGCCAGGCTGCGCCTGATCAACGCAGGCTCGGACACGGCATTTCGGGTCGCGCTCGGCGGTCATCGGCTCACCGTCACCCACAGCGATGGGTTCCCCGTCGCGCCCCTGACCACCGACTCGCTGCTGATCGGGATGGGCGAGCGGTATGACGTGCTGGTCACCGTCGGTGACGGGGTCTTCCCGCTCGTCGCGCTAGCCGAGGGCAAGCAGGGCAACGCCCTTGCCCTGGTGCGTTCCGCGACAGGAACACCGCCAACGGCGTACGCCCGCCCAACCGAGCTCGCAGGGAAGGTCACTCTCGGCACCGACCTGACCGGCGCAGATGCGGTCCGGCTCCAGACAAGGGGCGTGGACCGGACCCATGAGCTGGTGCTGAGCGGTTCGATGGCCCCGTACCGGTGGACCCTCAACGGCAAGACCTTCCCCGACACCGACCCGTTACAGGTCGAGGCGGGTCAGCGGGTCCGGCTACGGTTCCAGAACATGTCGATGATGTTCCACCCGATGCACGTCCACGGTCACACCTTCGGCCTGGTTGAGGGTGGCGCACGTAAGGACACCGTCATCGTTCGCCCGATGCAGACCGTGGAGGTGGACATCGACGCCACCAACCCCGGCAAGTGGGCGACCCACTGCCACAACATCTACCACGCCGAGGCGGGCATGATGACGACCCTGGCTTATCAGTCCTGAACGGCAGCCAAGCCCTGAACGAGGTCGGCCTGCCACTAAACAGTGAGCGCGATCGCGAGGTCGGCAACCATCACGAGTGCGGTTACGGCCATGGTCAGGGTCCGGCCGTGTGCTGTCGCTCGTTGGATTTCTCTCAGCGGGAATAGCAGCTGGCGGATGAAGGTGTTGGCGGCGATTGCACCGACGAAGATCAGTCCACCGACGGCGGGATAGGTGAGTAGGACAGCCAGCATCGCCGCGACCGCGACGGTGCCGCTGGTTGCGGACTCGATCAGCTGGACCGGGATGCGTCGCACACCCACTGCTCGGTCGGAGGACCACAGGCCCCAGCGAGACGCGGTGGGGACTCCCGCGCAGCAGCCTCCGAAGAAGCAACCCGGGCGGCCGATCGACATACCGAACAGCAACCCGGGCGCGGTGACATCCAACACGCGGCCAATCGGGAGGTCGAAAAGGAAGGAGCCGAGAAGGATGGTGGCGATAGCGACGAGGGCGAAGCCCTGGATTGACATGCCGGCAAGCAGCAGGCCGCCCTTTTCGTCCCTGTGGCCCGCATAGTAATAGAGTTTCGCGCCGATGATCCCGAGCAGGGCCGCGACGATTGAGATCACGAGCAGCGGGAGCGCGGGGAGCCGGTAGTGCCCGGCGAGCAGGTCCTGGGTGATCAGGGCCACCAGCGTGCCGACGCCGACGAAGGCGGGCCATGCCCCCAACCGGACACCGGGGGCGCGAACCCGCGCGATAGGTGCGAAGGTGGTGGTGCCGGTGGCAGAGCCGTGGGGGAGAGCCAGTTGCTGCGTAGGCACTGCCACTGGCCCGCTGTCCTGACGGGCAGGGCTGGAAACGGGGGTTGCCGTGACCTGCCATTCGCCGGGTGCCACATCCAGCACGCGCGCGGTGACTGCGATACGTCCACTGCCGGGGATCACGTGGTGAACTGTGGTTTGCACGTCGAATGTGTGGTTCCCAGAGGGCTGGTCCTGCGACGACTCAGAGTGCTGACCTATGAAGCGGACCGTCACCGGGTACGGCTCACCATCTGCGGCGGCGTCGAACCAGTAGGTCAAGCCTAGTCCTTGGGGATCAGCACCGTTCAGCGTGTTACATCCGAAGGACATGACCTCTAGTGCCCGGAGCGGGCTGGCGTCGGTGACGCGGGCCAGAGTCGCGTCTTCGGCGTGTGTTGGTGACTCGGCTAAGGGTTCCCGCAGCATGGTGGCACGTGCTCCGGCAGCTGGTGCTGCGGGACCGGACCGTCCCGCCGTTGTTCGGGGCGACGACGTCACGGTGCGCTGCGGCTGATCGTTCCCGGCCATCCATTCAAGCCCGACTAAGTCGGGCAACAGTGCATGAGGCTCTGACGTTTCGTGTGGGTCCGGCGACACGGAGAAGGTGGTCCTGCCCGCCTGGCCAGATGCCTTCCGCGGTTTCTTTGGCTTTGTCCGAACCCGACTTTTCGCCACCGGTCTTCTGCCTCTCTTTTCGCGAACTCCCGCCGTGAAGCCCGACTGTCAAGGCCGGATACCTTCAGCATGGTGCTCGATTGTGGAGGAACTCCCGCGGTGACGTGAAGATTTGCTGAAGGCCGCAGCCTATGAGCTTCTGCGCGGTCCTCCTCGAGCCGAAGACCGTTAGATCACGGGAGCGCTGGACTTCGTGCGCTGTGGCCGATCCGACACCGACACGCTGACGACCTCATCGGGTACGGCCAGGTGGTGGGTGGGTATTGAAACCTGGATCACGGTTCCACGCCCAGGACGAGTACTGATCATCAGGCGGCCGCCTGCCTGACTGACCCTTTCGCGGAGGCCAACTAATCCAAGGCCAGCATCGACACCGGGAAGTCTGTGGCTCGCTGGCGGCATGCCTCGGCCGTCGTCGCGGATCCTGAGCACCACGTCTTCGCCGAAGCTGATGGTGACGGTCGCTGTTCGGGCTTCAGCGTGCCGTACGACGTTGTTCAGGGACTCTTGAACGACCCGGTAGGCGGTCAGTTCCAGCTCTGCGGGCAGCCGCGACTCCAGGCCGTTGATTTCCAAGCTCACGGTGAGCTGGCCGGCCCGCGGCAGTTTCTGGATGAGCTGGCGAAGGGCGGGCACTAGGCCCAGGTCGTCGAGCATGGGTGGCCGCAATCCGAGGATCAGGGTCCGTACCGCCGTGGATGCGCTCCTTGCGATCAGGCGACCCTTGCCCACCAGATCGACCAGTCTCTCGGCGAGCAGCGGGTCCTCCGCAATCTCCTCGAGGGTTCGGGCCAGGTACATGAGCTGTTGGAGGGGGTCGTCGTGCAG
>JAYSQH010000480.1:0-2168 GCA_043721655.1 Phycicoccus sp.
CCGCCGAGGTGTTCGGTCGGGGTCCGGCGGGAGGTCGGGTCCTGATCAGATCCGGACCAGGGCGGTGCCGGCGAGCTTGTCGTGAAATCCGCGAGTGTCCCTGTCCCAGATCAGGGCTGGGACGGCAAGTGCCAGGAGCACGCCGCGGATCAGCGCCGGGACGGGACTAGTGGCCGGCTTGACCAGGCGGACGACGCGCAGGCCTGCCATACGCTGACCGACAGTGAACCCCGCGGTGGCGACGAGCACGATGTTCTCCACGGCGAAGACGGCCGGGACGATGAAGGTCTGCGCCAGGCTCTCGGCCGGCTGGCCCCATACCGCACCAAAGAAGGCCACCCCGATCACCGTGCAGATCATCCAGTCGATGCCCACCGCGACCAGTCGCCGCCGAAAGCGGGCGAGCGAACCGGGGCCGCTTTCCGGCATACCAAGTCTCTGCCCTGGGTAGTCCTGGGGATCCGTGCGCGCTGCGCCTGGGCCCTGGAGCCAGGAGCCGACATCCCTGCGATCAATCACGTGTCACAGGCTACGGCGTACCCCCACGACGTAACACCTCGGAAACACTCGGGTGTTGGCCCTGAAATCCGGCCCCGATAGGGTCGGCCCGACTGCAGAAACAGGCCCCACCGTGACGGACGGGCCCCACCACAGGAGGTTGCATGTTCAGCAAGCCTGAAGAGGTTCTCGAGTTCATCAAGGCCGAGGGCGTCCAGTTCGTCGATGTTCGCTTCTGCGACCTGCCCGGCGTCATGCAGCACTTCAACGTGCCGGCGGCTTCGCTGACCCTGGACTTCTTTACCGAAGGCCAGATGTTCGACGGCTCCTCGATCCGCGGCTTCCAGGCGATCCACGAGTCCGACATGAAGCTCATCCCGGATGCGACGACCGCCTATCTGGACCCGTTCCGCAAAGAGAAGACGCTGATCATGAACTTCTCGATCGTGGACCCGTTCACCGACGAGCCCTACAGCCGCGACCCGCGCAACATCGCCGCCAAGGCCGAGGCCTACCTCAAGTCGACCGGCATCGCCGACGCGGCATACTTCGGCGCCGAGGCCGAGTTCTACATCTTCGACGACGTGCGTTACGAAACCAAGCAGAACGCCTCGTACTACTACATCGACTCGATCGAGGCTGCGTGGAACACCGGCCGCGTCGAGGAGGGTGGCAACCAGGGCTACAAGACCCGATACAAAGGTGGCTACTTCCCGGTCCCGCCGCTCGACCACTTCGCCGACATGCGCGACGAGATGTGCCTCAAGCTGGCCGACGTAGGCCTCACCGTCGAGCGCAGCCACCACGAAGTGGGAACAGCCGGGCAGCAGGAGATCAACTACCGCTTCGGTTCGCTGCTGCAGTCCGGCGACGACGTGATGAAGTTCAAGTACGTCGTCAAGAACGTCGCCTGGCACGCCGGCAAGACCGCGACTTTCATGCCCAAGCCGATCTTCGGCGACAACGGTTCCGGCATGCACACCCACCAGAGCCTCTGGAAGGACGGCGTGCCGCTCTTCTACGACGAGCGTGGCTACGGCGGCCTCTCTGACATCGCTCGCTGGTACATCGGAGGCTTGCTCAAGCACGCCCCCTCACTGCTGGCATTCACCAACCCGACGGTGAACTCCTACCACCGCCTGGTCCCCGGCTACGAGGCTCCGGTCAACCTCGTGTATTCCGCCCGCAACCGCTCCGCCTGCGTGCGCATCCCGATCGCCGGCAACTCCCCCAAGGCCAAGCGCATCGAGTTCCGTATTCCGGACCCGTCGGCCAACCCGTACCTCGCCTTCGCTGCCCAGCTGATGGCTGGCCTTGATGGCATCAAGAACCGCACCGAGCCACCGGCACCGGTCGACAAGGATCTTTACGAGCTGCCGCCTGAGGAGCACGACCAGATCGCGCAGGTCCCCGGTTCGCTGCCCGAGGTGCTGACGGCGCTGGCGGCTGACCACGACTACCTCCTCGAGGGCGACGTGTTCACCCAGGACCTCATCGAGACCTGGATCGAGTGGAAGACGCTCAACGAGGTGGACCCGATCCGGTTCCGCCCGCACCCCCACGAGTTCGAAATGTATTACGACATCTGAGGCCTTCGGCCCGCTGACCTGCGCAGATACGGTCAGCGGGCCGTCTCGGTACTCAGTTTGTAGTCAGGACGCGCCATCAGC
>JAYSQH010000481.1:0-1931 GCA_043721655.1 Phycicoccus sp.
CCTCGCGGATCGCCGCCTCCCCCATCGCGATCCGCCGCTCGGGCCTGGACGGGCAGTCGTTGCCGTTCGCCGACGGCAGCTTCGACACCGCGCTGTCGACCTGGACGCTGTGCACCATCCCGGATCCGGTCGCGGCCCTGCACGAGGTAAGTCGCGTCCTACGTCCCGGCGGGACCCTGCACTTCGTCGAGCACGGACTCGCGCCCGACCTCCGGGTGCAGCGCTGGCAGCGTCGGCTCGAACCGTTGCAGAAGAAGGTGGCCGGTGGCTGCCACCTGACCCGCCCGATCGCCGACCTGCTGACCGGGTCGGGCTGGCGCCTGCTCGAGCTCGAGACCGGCTACGAGCCGGGCGCACCGAAGTTCCTGGCCGCCGACTCGACCGGCATCGCCGTACCCGCCTGAGCTGTACGCCGGGTCAGGACCGCCGGCTCGGCACCAGCCGTTGTGAGACACCTGCGGACCCCGGCCCGAAACAGGTCGATGGGCTCCCGACCGAGGGCTCTCGCCTGTCGTTGAGACTTGGCTACTTCCCGTTCACGACGGTGGCAAGCCGAGATATGGCAGCCCGAAGGGCGCGTCGTGGGCGGCGTCACCGAAGCCGCGGCAACGAGAAACCTCTACTTGGCTTCGCCCCAGTGACAACCGCATCAAGCCGTTCCGTCAGCGCTGCTACCTGCGCCTCAAGGTCAGCAACCCGGTGGACCAAACGTGCCAGTGACGGCTCCTTGGCCGCCGACGTAGCTCGCTTCGGTCGGTCCGCGGCGTCGCGAGAAGCACGTCCGGCGGGGGGCTCGGGGAGGCGCACCGAAGGCGACGCTGGCTTGGCGGCTCCGGCTGAGCCCTTTCTCGCGCTGGCAGGCGCCTTACGCGCGGAACGGCGAACCGGTTTCGCGTCGTCAACCTCAACAGCTGCCTGATAGGCCTCGATGACAGCCGCCGGGAGCCGACCCCGGTCGCCGACCTGAAAGCCCTGACTCTTCGCCCACACACGGACGTCACCTGTCGCGTTGAGTTCCATGATCCCATTGTGCCAGCCGCAAGCCCGACAGGTCGTGCTCACGACCTCTCGCGGCGGGTCGGTAGCGGTTCGGCTCGCCAGACCATCGATCCGGCCAGCGCTGACATGAACAAGATGCTTGACAGGGAACCAGATGGTTTCCTATCCTGGTGTGTGGAACTGATCTTCAAAGCGCTCGCCGATCAGACGCGGCGAGCACTGCTGGACGAGCTGTTCGGCTGCGACGGGCAGACTCTCGGTGGTTTGGCGGCCCGTTTCGACATGACCCGGGTGGCGGTCGCCAAGCATCTGCGTCTGCTGGAGGGCGCCGGCCTGGTCGTCACCCGTCGTCGCGGTCGGGAGAAGCTGCACTACCTCAACCCGGTCCCCATCCGGCTGGTCCACGACCGGTGGGTCAGCAAGTACACCGAGGCCTGGGCCGCTGGCCTCGTCGAGCTCAAACGTGATCTGGAGGAAAGCGTGGAGAAGATCTTCGAGATCTACATCCGCAGCACGCCCGAGCGCCTGTGGTTGGCCATTACCGACCCCGACGTCCGGGCCCGCTACCAGTTCGGGGCGCGGGTCGAGTCCGATTGGACGTCCGGGTCGCGCTACGCGGTGGGGCACGACCAAGCGTCCAGAGCCTTAATCGAGGGCGAGAACCTTGAGGTCGACCCGCCGCACCGGCTGGTCCAGTCCTACCGGGCCGTCTGGGACGACGACATCGCCGCCGAGCCCACCAGCCGGGTGACGTGGCAGATCGATCCCGTCGGGGACTCCTGCCGGCTCACCGTCACCCACGACCAACTCCGCGAAGACGCCGACCCGCACCTGTACGGCGGCTGGACGATGATCCTGTCCGGGCTGAAGACCTGGCTCGAAACCGGCCAGGAACTCACCACACCCGGCTCCCTCATGTACGGAGGCTCCCC
>JAYSQH010000482.1:0-2588 GCA_043721655.1 Phycicoccus sp.
CGCGCGCACGGACCCGTTGACGTCAAGGCGATCATCGCGCAGATGTTGCAGATGGGCGACGAGGGGCATAACCGCAACCGGGCCGGCTCGCTGATGGCCCTGCGCGACCTGCTGCCCTCGCTGATCACGGTGGACGCCCCCTCCTCGGACATCGCCGAGGTCGTGCGGTTCGCCGGCGCCAACGAGCACTTCTTCCTCAACCTCGGGATGCCGGCGTCCAAGCTGGCCACCGACGCCGCCCGCGACATACCGGGGTCGACGATGGTCGTGGCGATGGCCCGGAACGGCACCGACTTCGGCATCCAGACCTCGGGCACCGGCGACCAGTGGTTCACCGGCCCGGCCGACACGCCGGTGGGTCTGTTCCTTGGCAACTACGGTCCGGAGGACGCCAACCCGGACATCGGCGACTCGGCGATCATGGAGACCGCCGGCATCGGGGGCTTCGCCATGGCTGCGGCCCCGGCGATCGTTCGCTTCGTCGGCGGGGACGTCCCGCTGGCCCTCCGGACGACGCGCACGATGTATGAGATCACCCTGGGCGAGCACCCGGCCTTCCAGATCCCGATCCTCGAGTTCCGAGGAACACCAACGGGAATCGATGTCACGCGAGTCGTGCGCACCGGCATCCTGCCCCAGATCAATACCGGTATGGCGGGAGCCGTCGCCGGCACCGGTCAGGTCGGCGCCGGGCTGGTCAACCCACCCGAGCACTGCTTCCCCGCCGCGCTTGCGGCACTGGCGAAGGCCATGCCCGACGGTCTCTGATCCGGGCAGGTCAGTCGGGCAGGTCAGTCGGGCAGGTCAGCGTGCGTGTCGATGTCGGTCCAACGGCCGAGGTCGGCACACTCCACGCTGGTCACCAGATCCGGGTGGGCGCGCAGCCAGCGGCGTGCTCCCTCATCACCTGTGACAGTTCCCGCAACATCGGCCCAGACCCCGCGGGTCAGCCCCACCGGGGTGCGTGGCCTGCCGTTGTAGGTCGCAACGACTGTGGTCGCACCGTTGCGCAACGCCACGCTGATACGGCGCAGGTGTTCGGGACCGACGGAGAGGGTGTCCACCAACGTGACGACCGCGGCGTCGATACCGACCTCGAACTCCAGAGCGGCGAGCCCGGCCCGCACGGACGATGCCATGCCCGTGGCCCAGTCACTGTTCTCCACCAGCCAGACCTCAGGAGTGATGCGGTCTGGGCTGTCGGCCAGAGGCATGGGCACCAGCCAGGCCGCCCCCAGAACCACGACCACCGGGCTCAGACCCGCCCGGACACATGACTCGATCGCCAGATCCACCAGCCGGCGGCCGCCCACCACGACCTCTGCCTTGGGACGTCCGAGACGAGATCCTTCACCGGCTGCCAGGACCAGCCCTGCCACCATCACGACGCGGCGCCTGGGACGCGGGTCCTTCGAGCTGTGACGACTTCTGCGGGCAACGGGTCCTCCGGGGGCAGGCTGTTCGGCCGCCTCCTGCACCTTACTAGAGTGGCGACATCACGGGCCCGCGCGCTCACCTGTCCTGCGCACTGACTCAAGGAGCATACGAAGATGAGCTACGCCAAGGGACTCGCGCCGGTCGCAGTCCTGGTGGTCGTCACGTTTCTCCTTGTCTCGTGCAGCATCAGGTCAACCGCGGACGGTGGTCCCAGTAGCCAGGATGTCGCCCGTGGCCTGAACGCGCGTGGCCCGATCACGTACGCCCAGGGGAAGGACGACAACAACGTCGTCCGGCCGCTCGTCGAGAAATGGAACAGCGCCCACCCAGCCGAGAAGGTGACCTTCAAAGAGCAGTCCGGCGCGCCCGAACAGCTACACGACGATCTGGTGGCGAAGTTCCAGACCAAGAAAGCAAGCTTCGACGTCGTGAGTATCGACGTCACCTGGACGGCAGAGCTTGCGGCCAACGGATGGCTGCAGCCTTTGACGGGAAGCGCGCTCGTCGACACCTTGGCGATGGTGCCGGCCACCGTCAGGGCCTCGACCTACAAGAATGTCCTGTATGCCGCGCCAGTCTCCACCGACGCCGGCATCCTCTACTACCGCAAGGACCTCGTCCCGAACCCGCCGAAGACGTGGGACGAGATGATGGGCATGTGCTCGATCGCCAAAGCCAACAACATCGGCTGCTACGCGGGACAGTTCGCCAAGTACGAGGGGCTGACGGCGAACGTGGCGGAGGCGATCAGCTCGGCCGGCGGGACGATCCTCGGCCCTGACGGAAAGCCGACGCTGAGCTCTGCAGCGGCCGAGAGGGGCCTGCAGAACTTGGTGACCGCGTATGCCAATGGCAACATCCCCAAGGAAGCCACCACCTACCAGGAGGAACAGGGCCGCACCGCCTTTGAAGACGGCCAGCTGCTGTTCCTGCGCAACTGGCCATACATGTACAACCTGGCCAGGTTCGACGACTCGTCCAAGGTCAAGGACACGTTCGGGATAGCCGCAATGCCTGGCCCATCGGGTCCTGGTGCCTCGTCGCTCGGAGGCCACAGCGCGGCGATCAGCGTGTACTCCGGACACAAGGCCACGGCGGCTGACTTCCTGAGGTTCCTCACCAGTGATGGACAGCAGAGGGCCTTCGCGACC
>JAYSQH010000483.1:0-7869 GCA_043721655.1 Phycicoccus sp.
TCCCGGAGAACACCGCGGTCTACCAGCGGGAGATCCTGTTCGGCACCGAGCCGGGCAGGTACCGCACCGAAGCGCTGGCCCGCATCTCCGAGCTCGAGGACGCGATCGGCGACATCCTGGCGCGGTTGGCGCAGACGCACCGGGTCCGGCACGACGTCGACCTCAACGGGGCGGCGCGAACTGTCTTCTCCACGCTGCACATGGAGCTGATCCGCGTCAGCCTTGGGCGCAAAGACCCCCAGACGCTGACCGCGACCCTGGGTTCCCACATCGACGTGCTCCTTTTTGGAGTGCTCGATCCGGTGTAAGAACGCAGGCTCTGTGCAAGCCCAGGTCTGGCTGAGTCAGCTCCGGATGACGGCGACGCCACCACCGGGCAGGGACGTCCGCGGCGACCAGGGCGCACCGGTGAGCAGATCGGCGCCCTCGACCGGCACTATCAGGGCACCGCCGGTGTGGTTCATCACGAACAGGTAGTCGCTGTCCGCGCCGCGGCGGCGCACCGCCTCGATGCCCGCGGGCAGGCCCTCGATGACGGGATCGACGCCGGCCTGGTGGAGCGCCGTACCCAAGACCTCATCGAGCCCGGCGGGGTCGAGCCGCGTTCCGAGGTACCACGCTGCGCCGGCGCCCACGCCGCGACGGGTGACGGCGGGATCTCCCGCGGCGGGCCCGTCCAGGTAGCGAGCCACGACCTGCGCGTCGGTGACCGCGCCTCGCTCGGTCCACATCGTCCCGGTGGCGGCGACTGACAACCCCTCCACCCGGACCGACTCCCCCTGCCGCAGCGGGGCGAACTCCACCATCCGCACCCCGAGCAGATCCCGGAAGGCTCCCGGGTAGCCACCAAGCCTGATGTGGTCGTCCTGGTCGACAATGCCGCTGAACCAGCCGACAACCACGTGCCCGCCGGCCTGGACGAAGCTACTGAGATTGGCAGACGCCGCGTCGGAGGCCAGGTAGAGCTGCGGGACCAGGACGAGCCGGTAGGAGGAGAGGTCGCCCTCGGGGTGGGCGAAGTCGCAGGTCACCCCGCGCTCCCACAGGGACCGGTGCCAGGCCCGGACGTCGGTCATCTGGTCGACGTCGCCGCTCGGGTGCGAGTTCAGCTCGACCCCCCACCAGCTCTGCCAGTCGAAGAGGATGGCGACGTCGGCCTGGACCCTGGTGCCGTTGACCTCCGCGATCGACGCCAGGTCGCGACCCAGCGCCACGACCTCGTCCCACTGGCGGGTGTCGGTGCCGCCGTGCGGCACCATCCCGGAATGGAACTTCTCGGCGCCGCCCCCTGAGGCACGCCACTGGAAGAACATCACCCCGTCAGTGCCTCGGGCGACGTGGGTCAGGCTGTTGCGCCGCATCTGCCCGGGCGCCTTGGCCAGGTTGCGAGGCTGCCAGTTGACGGCGCTCGTCGAGTGCTCCATGAGCAGCCACGGGTCGCCGCCGGCGAGTGAGCGCATCAGGTCGGCGCCCATCGAGAGATCGTGGGACGCTGCTTCGTCGTCCAGGGATCCCAGCAGGTAGTGGTCGTTGGAGACCAGGTCCTGTTCCTTGGCCCAGGCCCAGTAGTCCAGCGGCTTGAAGAACCCCATGAAGTTGGTCGTCACCGGCTGGCTCGAGTGGTCCCGAAGGATCTGCGCCTCAGCCCGAAAGCAGTCAAGCAGCTCCTCGGAGGAGAACCGCCAGAAGTCCAGCTGCTGGGTGGGGTTGGCAAACGTGTTGTATGCCGTGGTGCGCGGCGGGATGACCTGCGCCCAGTCGCTGTAATGCTGGCTCCAGAACGCCGTGCCCCAGGCCCGGTTGAGCTGGTCGAGGCTGCCATAGCGTTCACGCAACCACTCGCGGAACGCAGCGGCCGACGTGTCGCAGAAGCAGTTCCAGTTGTGACAGCCGTACTCGTTGTGGACGTGCCACATGACGACAGCGGGGTGGCCGGCATAGCGCTTGACCATCGTCTCGGTCAGCCGCGCCGCGGCCACCCGGTAGTCCGGAGACGACGGGCAGAAAGCCTGCCGGCCGCCATACCAGTGGCGCACCCCGTCCGCGTCCACCGGCATCGAGTCGGGGTACGCGTGGGAGAACCACGGCGGGGGTGTCGCGCTCGCGTTGGCCAGGTCCACCCGGATGCCGCGGGCGTGCAGCAGGTCGAGGACCCGGTCCAGCCAGCCGAAGTCGTACTCCTTCTCGGCCGGCTCGACCAGAGCCCAGGAGAACACCCCGACGGTGACCAGGTTGACCCCGGCCTCCGCCATGAGCGCCACATCTTGCTCCCAGACCTCCGGCGGCCACTGCTCCGGGTTGTAGTCGCCGCCATAGGCAATGCGGCCACCGAGCGCGGCGGTGACCTCGGCCATCCCGCGTACGCTGCCCTCGTCGTGGCCCAGAGCTCGCGGGCCTGGCGTCACCTCGGTCATCCCTTGGTTGACCCGAGCGTGAGCCCGGCGACGAACTGCTTCTGCAGCAGGAGGTAGATGATCAACGTCGGGACGGCCGTCATGATCGCCCCGGCTGCGATGAGGTTGTAGTTCTGGGCAAAGACGCCGTTGAGGTTGTTGATTCCGGTCGTGATGGGGAGCCGGTCACCGCTCTGGATGAACAACAGGGCCCAGAAGAAGTCGTTGTAGACCCAGATGAACTCCAACGTGGCCAGGGCTGCGATTGCCGGCCTGGTCAGCGGCATGATGATCTGCCAGTACTGCCGCCAGACGCCGGCGCCGTCCACCCGGGCTGCCTCGCCCAGCTCGGCAGGCAGTGCCTTCATGTAGTTGGACAGCACGAACGTACAGAAGCCCACCTGGAATGCCACATTGGCGATGATGACGCCGTAGAAGGTGTTGAGCAGTGACCCGGAGTCGCTCACCGACAGTGGCAGCGGGACGTGCTTGTAGAACTGGAACAGCGGTGCGGCCAGGATCTGAGCGGGCAGCAGGTTGCCTGCCGTGAACAGGATGAGCAAGGTGATGTTGAACTTCCAGGTGAACCGAGACACCGCAAAGGCAACCATCGACGCCAGGAATAAGGTGATGATGACCGCGGGGATGGTGATGATCGCCGAGTTGACGAAGTAGTGGGCGAACTGGCCCTGGGTCCAGGCCTGGCTGAAGTTGTCGAAGTTGAACGCTCCGCCGGTGCTGAGGTAGCCGTACTTGTTGGTGTCCGCCTCCGGTCGCAGGGACGTGTAGAGGGTCCAGACGAGCGGGATGACCCACAGCGTCGCGGTGATCGACAGGAAGGCGTAGCTGAACACCTTTGTCCGCGAGCTGATGATGCGACTGGCGTTCGCCCCGGACTGGTCGGCGTTCCTGGTCTGGGTCGGCGCGGCGTTGCTCATTGAGTCTCCTTGCGGAAGGTGCGGGCAAGGTAGGTGATGATCGGCACCAGCGAGACCACCAGCAGCACCGTGGCCAGTGCCGCACCGACGCCGATGTTGGTACCTTCGCCGACCAGGTTCTGCACCACCAGGGCTGAAACGAGCTCGAGGCCGTTGGTGCCCCTGTTGATGATGTAGACGATGTCGAACGCCCGCAGGGCCTCGATCACCGTGATGACAACCACGATGATGTTGATCGGACGCATGGCAGGGAAGACGACCCGGAAGAACGTCTGGGCCGCGGTGGCGCCGTCGATGGCCGCAGCCTCCTTCAGCGTGGGGTCCACCCCCTTGAGACCGGCCAGGTACAGGATCATGATGTAGCCGACGTGTTTCCACGACGTGGCAATGAGCGCGGCCCAGAGATTGATGTTCGAGTTGCCGAACCAGTCGATGGCGCCGGGTTTACCCGCCGTGCCGAGCACCGAGTTGATCAGGCCGCTGTCGCTGCTGTACATCAGCTGCCAGATGATCCCCACCAGGGCCAGGGACAGCATCACGGGGATGAAGAAGACGCTCTGGTACAACCACGAGCCGCGGAGGTTGAAGTCCAGCAGCACGGCGACCAGCAGACCCATGGGCGTGGCGATGAACGTGAGGAACAGAAGCCACACAAGGTTGTGCTCGAGGGCCGGTACGAAGGGCGGGTAGACACTCGTGATGAACCTGTAGTTCTTGAGACCGACGAAGTTCACCCCGCCCGGCTGGGACACGTCCAGCCGGGCGTTGGTGAAGGAGAGGCCCACCGACAGCAACGCCGGCAACCAGACCAGGACAGCCTCGAACAACGCGGGGATTCCGACCATCAGGGCCAGGGCCACCTTGTCGCTGGTGCTGAACACCCGAAGCCGCCGCCGCCCGGACACTGGCGTGGCAGAACCCGGGCCGGTTGTCGGCGCCGTGTCGGTGGACGTCGCCATCAGCTTGTGTACGCCTGCTTGGCCTGCGCCTCGAGACTCTTGCAGGTGCCGGCGATGTCGCCGGTCTTGATGAAGTTCTGGATGCCGGGCAACGCGGCGTTGTTGGCGAATGCCGAGTCCGCGTCGCGGTCGAGGAACTGCGAGATGCTCTTCGCCGACCCGATCAGCTCCGCGGCCTTCTTCTGCAACGCGTTGTACTTGGAGGTGTCGGCGTCCTTGGCTGCGGCGACGTCGTTGGAGTCCGTGGCCAGGTAGACGTCCTCCGCCTTGCCCGTGCCGATGTACTTCAGCAGGTCGCGTGCCGCGGCGTTATCGCCGCCCTTCTTGCTGAGCATGAACCCGTCGATGGGGGCCTCGATGGCGTCCTGACCGTGTGCCGAGTCGATCTCGGGGAAGGCGAAGAAGTCAATGTCCGTGTCGCCTTTGGGCCACTGCTGGCCGACGAAGGACCCCAGGAGGTACATCCCGGCGGTCTTCTTGATCACGGTCTGCGCCGCCTCCTGCCAGGTGCGGCCAAGCGCGCCCGCGGCGTGGTAGGGAAGCAGGCCCTTCCACGTGTCGAAGACGGCCAGCACCTTGGGGTCTTCCCAGCTGACCTTGTGCGCCATGAGCTGCATGTGGAAGTCGTACCCGTTCTGACGCATGTTGAGGTAGTCGAACGTCCCGAACGCCGGCCAGCCGTCCTTGTCACCGAACGCGATCGGCGTCAGCTTGTCCTTCTGCATCGTGACGCAAAGAGCCTTGAGCTCGTCCAGCGTCTTGGGGATGGCATAACCGGCCTTCTTGAAGACGCTCGGCCGGTAGAAGACCGCCCAGGGGTAGTTGTAGAGCGGTACGAAGTACTTCTTGCCGTCGTCGCCGGTCGAGGCCTTGGCGAAGGACTCGGAGAAGTTGCCGCCGATGGTCTCCCACACGTCGTCGATCGGCGCGGCCAGGCCCTGGCTTGCGTAGGACTTCATCCGGAAACCGGCGAACCAGGTGAACACGTCGTCGGGGCTGCCCTTGAGGTAGTTGTTGATGTTGTTCTGGAAGTCGTTGTGAGGAACTGTGTTGATCTTCACGTCCACACCGGACGCCGCCATGAGCGCGGCCATGGCCGTCTTCGGGACCGCGTCGGAGGCGTTGGAACCAAAGGTCGCGGTCTTCGCGCCACCGCTGGCGCCACCGCCGGTCGTCGGGGTCTTCGAGGATCCGGTGCAGGACGCAAGGAGCGGCACCGTGACGGCTCCCGCGGCGATCGCTTGCAAAAGGGTCCGGCGAGCAACGCTGCTGGGCAATGCGACACGGGGATCAAGGTTGGGGTACATCAAGCCTCCACGGTTCAGCCGACGCCTCGATGCGTCGGGCGGCGAACCTGAACATACAACTAACCGTTCTGGCACAACAGAGGTAACAGGGACCACAACAGACACTCAAGGTGACCAGCTTCGGCGCCCAGAGCCAAGGGGTCGCCCGTCACCACGGTCAGGCCGGGGTGAGGTGGAGAATCACAGCCTGTTCAGGGTGGAGCACCGGCATCTGCAGGCCGACGCGCATCAGGACCTGGCCGGTCAGGACGATGGTGGCCGCCTCCCAGGGAGGGGCGGCGACTTGCTGAGTGCTCGGGCCGCCCGCGAGTGGCACCGTTGTCACGCGATATCGGCGTCCGGAATCCAGCCCGGCCAGCTGCACCGGGGGTGGCACCTCGGTGGGGGACGACGCCAGCTGGACGTAGGCGAACACGGCTTCGGTGCGGTCCTGTGCCACGACGCCATGGACCTGAACGCTCGGTTCCGGTTGATCAACGCGCACGACGCGGCCGGTATGCAGCAGGGGTCGAACCTGCTTGTGGAACGCGATGATGGCGGCCAGGTCCTCGGACTCTTGTGGGGTGATCGAGGTCAGGTCCCATTCGATGCCGAGGTGGCCGAACAGCGCCGTGGCCGCGCGAAACGACAGCGAGTGGCGACGTCCGGTGGTGTGTGAGAGCGGGGAGCCGATGTGGGCGCCGATGAGCTCGGGCGGCACCAGCAGCTGTGTCCAGCGCAGGATGTGTTGGCGTTCCAAGGGATCGATGGTGTCGCTGGGCCAGATCCGGTCGGTGCGCTCGAGGATGGCCAGGTCGATGCGGCCCCCGCCGGAGGCGCAGCTCTCGATCTCGACGAGGGGGTGGCGTGACCTCAGCTCGTCCAGGAGCCGGTACAGCGCGAGGGTCTGGACCCGCACCCCGGGGCGGCCCTGGTGACCGGCGTCTACAAGGTCGCGGTTGTGGTCCCACTTGAGGAAGGCGATGTCATGCTCGGACAGCAGGGAGTCGAGTCGTTCCAGCAGGTAGCTGAAGGCGAGCGGGTTGGCCAGGTCCAGCACGTGCTCGTGGCGCCCGGTCGGGGGCAGACGACCGGGTTCGCTCAGGATCCAGTCGGGGTGGGCGCGGAACAGCTCCGAGTCGGGGTTGACCATCTCGGGCTCGACCCACAGGCCGAAGTCCATCCCCAGCGACCTGACGTGGTCGATCAGTGGCGCCAGGCCGAGGGGCCAGACGTCCTGGGAGACGTACCAGTCGCCGAGCCCCGCTGTGGCGTCACGTCGTCCGCCGAACCACCCGTCGTCCAGCACGAACCGCTCGACACCGATACGTGCTGCCGCTTCTGCCAGCTCACTGAGCCTGTCCAGGCGAAGGTCGAAGTAGACCGCCTCCCAGGTGTTCAGGATGACCGGGCGCGGGGTTATGGGGTGATGGGGCCGGGCGCGGACGAGCTGGTGGAAGGCGGCGCTCATGCCGTCCAGACCGCGGTCGCTGTACGCGGCGTACACCCGCGGTGCCATGTAGGTCTCATCGGTAGACAGGCGCACCTCGGAGGGTGCGAGAAGCTCCGCCGCCCCGATCTGGCTGACCCCCACCGGGTCGCGCTCGGCCCACACCGTGGAATCGCCCGACCAGGCCAGGTGAAGGCCCCACACCTCACCGGCGCCGAACCCGAAACCCTCGGTCCCGGCAGTCAACACCAGCGGGGAGTCGTGTCCGGTGCGACCGCGACGTCCTTCCCGGCTCCAGGTGCCCATATTGAGGTGCTGCCGTTGGGGAATGTGCTCGCGGCACCAACGCCCGCTCAGGTCCAGGACCTCCAGTGCCCGAGCTGGAATCGGCAGGGTGACGGCCAGCTCAGCCAGAAGGTAGTCCCCCTCTCCTTCGTTCCGAAGTGACTGCGCCACCTCGAGCACGCCGCTGGGGTGCAGGGTCAACCTGGTCTGCAAGCCCAGCTGGGCCCGCTCGTCCACTGAGTTCACCAGCACCCACCCCCCACCGCCTTGCTGATCCACGTCGCTCTCGACGCCTCGAACGGTGAACAAAGGTGACCACGCCGTGCCGTCGGCCCGTGCACCGCGCAGCCCCGGACGCAACCGCCAGCCGTCAACCGGCATCGGAAGGAGCTGTCGCCGGATGGGGGCGTCCAGCGCGGCATGCGGGACCGGTGGAGAGCTGGCCAACGACAGGGCGGCAGCGTCAACGTCTTTGTCGAGGGCAGCTCCCCAGTGGACGATCCGCGGAAGCGGCGAAGACCCAGTCGCGTCCACGGCCAGGACCTCGAGCAGCAGAGA
>JAYSQH010000484.1:0-2316 GCA_043721655.1 Phycicoccus sp.
TCGGCACCTGTTTTTTTGCAAGGATCGTTAACGAGTTAACCCTGCGTCCTCGACCCGCTTCTCCTGGAATGACGATCAACGTCGAAACCGATCACCCCCATGGGGTGGCACACGTCACGCTGTTCACTTGTCAACACCGCCTCGCTGCGGCCGCCGGCCGCGCGCAACCAACCTCGCTGCCGGTACATCCCAGTCTATCCGGCCAGCCCGACAGAGCACCACGACAATGCCTGGAATGAAGCAAGCAAGCGCTCGGTTACCTGACTGGTATGTCGGATTTAGACTGTGTCACGCACCGAGCACGACTGTCCCACGCCCCGAGCATGAAGGAAGCCCTGATGACCATCAGCCGCGAATGGCACCTCACCCGTCGCCCCCACGGAGTCCCTGTCGATGAGGACTTCGCCCTCGTCGACGTCGAGCTCCCTGACCCGGGCGACGGCGAGATCGTGGTCCGCAACAGCTTCCTGTCGGTCGACCCCTACATGCGAGGCCGGATGAACGACGCAAAGTCGTACGTCCCACCGTTCCAGCTCGGCCAGCCGATGGACGGCGAGGCCGTCGGCGTCGTCGAGCAGGTGGCAGAGGGCGCCGTGGACAGCAACGGCTCCGCCATCGCCATGGGCGACACCGTGATCCATGCGCTCGGGTGGCGCACGATGTCCCTGCTGCACGGCAAGCAGGCTCGTGTCCTCAACACCAGCCTCGCGCCTGCTCAGGCCTACCTCGGCGTTCTCGGTATGCCGGGCCTGACCGCCTACGCAGGTCTGCTGCGCATCGGTGAGCTCGCCGAGGGTGACCGCGTGTTCGTCTCGGCCGCCGCCGGGGCAGTGGGGTCGCTGGCCGGGCAGATCGCCCGGCTCAAGGGCGCCTCGTTCGTTGTCGGCAGTGCCGGCGGCCCGGACAAGACCGCCTGGCTGCTGGATGAGGCCGGTTTCAACGCTGCCATCGACTACAAGGCGGCGCCGATCCGCAAGGGTCTGGCCGAGGCGGCCCCCGAGGGCGTCGACGTTTATTTCGACAACGTCGGTGGCGACCACCTCGAGGCCGCGATCTCGGCGCTACGCCCACGGGGCCGGGTCGCCCTCTGCGGGGCGATCTCGGTCTACAACGCCACCGAGCCGGCACCCGGACCGCGCAATATGCCGATGATCGTCGGCAAACGCCTCACCCTTCGCGGCTTCATCGTCTTCGACCACGCAGATCTCCGTCCGCAGTTCGAGACCGAGATGAGTCAGTGGCTGGCCGAGGGCAAGATCATCTGGCGCGAGACCGTTGTCGAGGGAATCGACAACGCTGTCAACGGTTTTCGCGATCTCTTGGCGGGTGCCAACACCGGCAAGATGCTCATCCGACTCTGACGAGGTTCAGACCAGCGAGGAGGGCGGCCTTTCGCTACCAGGAACCGCCGCCACCGCCACCACCGCCACCACCCGAGAAGCCGCCACCGCCGAAGCCACTGCCACCCGACGCTCCTGGCGTGCTGGTGAAGGTGCCGGCGGCCATAGTGGAGAACGAGTCCATGCCGGACGCGATCCCCGAGAAGTTCCCGAAACCGCCGGTGCCCGCGAAGATGTACCAGCCCGGCATACCGATGGACTGACCCGCAGCCGTGGCCGCCTCGGCGACCTCGGAGAAGGTGCCCGCCCAGCGATCGGCGACGCCGAACACGATGGCGTAGGGCAGGTAGCGGCTGAAGATGTCCTGGGCCTCCTCGAACCGGATCTGACGTGCCTCCGCGGTCACGAGATACTGCCTGAACCCCAGCGACTGGGCCAGGACCGCACTGCCTTCTGCGGTCTTGGCCGCCATCCGCCTGCCGAGCAGCCAGATGATGCCCCCGGCGACCAGCAGCCCCCCGGCCAGCACGATGCCTGACGGAATGACGAAGCTGAGTCCGCCGATCCGGTCGGTATCAGCACTCTGGAAGCCCAGGAACCATCCCGAGGCCAGCCCGGCGCCCATCACGACCAGACCCAGTGTGGTCCAGCCCTGCCGTGTCCGGTCCGGAGACCTGCGGAACCAGCCGCGCGACGTGACCTCGGAGTACATCTGCGACTGGACCGAGGTCAGCGTGCTGTGGAACTTGTTCTTCAGGTCCGAGAGAGTCACGGGGTTGGAATCGGCGAAGATCCCGTCGAACAGGGTCTGCTCGAATGGCAACAGCGCCTCGGCCCCCTCCGGAGGAGTCAGCTTGGTGAGCTGCCAGTCCGTGCGCTTGAAGATGCTGCCGGACTCGACCTCCTCGATGGTGAGATGGCCGCGGACGGCCAGGTCGACCACCGTCGCGGAGACGTCGATCGTGTTGGCCTCTTC
>JAYSQH010000485.1:0-1582 GCA_043721655.1 Phycicoccus sp.
AAGGAGGTCGTCGAGGCCGCTCGAGCAGTCGAAGGCGTCGACCTGCTTTCCGTCAGCGACAGGGTGTTCGACCGGCATATCGGCGGCAAGATCGAGGTGATGCCGAAGTTCGCGGTGCTCACTCGTGACGACCTGTCGATGGCATACACCCCCGGGGTCGGGCGGGTCTGCACCGCGATTGCGGAGAACCCCGAGCTCGTGTGGGACTACACCATCAAGAAGAACTCGGTCGCCGTGCTGACCGACGGCACAGCGGTGCTCGGCCTCGGTGACATCGGCGCCGAAGCGGCCATGCCCGTGATGGAGGGCAAGGCGATGCTGTTCAAGCAGCTTGCCAACGTCGACGCCTACCCCGTGTGCGTGCGTACCTCAGGCGTTGAGGAGCTCGTCGCAATAGGCAAGGCGATCGCGCCCGGATTCGGTGGCATCAACCTCGAGGATGTGGCGGCGCCGGTGTGCTTCGAGGTCGAGCGACGACTGCAGGAAGAGCTGGACATTCCCGTCTTCCACGACGACCAGCACGGCACCGCGATTGTCTCGTTGGCTGCGCTCTACGGCGCGGCCAAGGTGGTCGGCAAACGGATGGAGGACCTCAACGTGGTCTTCCTCGGTATGGGGGCGGCCGGAGTGGCCTGCGTCAAGCTGTGGCAGTACGCCGGCGTGGGCAACTTCATCGGCGTGGACCGCAAGGGGATCGTCTCCAAGGACCGCACGGACCTCAATGAGCAGAAGCGATCCATCGCAGAGACGACCAACTCAGAGAACCGCCGCGGCGGGCTGGCGGAGGCGCTGGTGGGTGCGGACGTCCTGGTCGGCGTCAGCGGTCCCGGCCTGGTCAAGCCGGAGTGGGTGGCCAAGATGGCCAAGAACGCCATCGTGTTTGCGATGGCCAACCCGATCCCGGAGATCATGCCCGAGGAGATGCCGGACAACGTGGCGGTGGTCGCCACCGGCCGCAGCGACTATGCAAACCAGATCAACAACGTCCTGGTGTTCCCCGGCTTGTTCCGCGGTCTGCTCGACAGTCGCGCACGGTCAGTCGACATGTCGATGAAGGTTGCGGCGTCCAGGGCGCTCGCCGACATCGTCGCCGAGGACGGAGCCTCGCGGGACTACATCATCCCGTCGATCTTTGATGCCCGAGTAGTGCCGGCGGTGTCCGCAGCAGTCCAGAAGGCCGCGGCTGCTGCAGGGCTGGTGTCCAAGTCGGAGCCGGTGAAGAACTCGCAGCTGAGCTGACGCTTCCTTGCCACGGCGGATCGCCTCGTCAGGGGCGGTCCGCCGTAGCGTGTGTCAGGGGTGGGCAAGTCAGGCGCGTTTCGTCCTGCGGTAGTAGTCGCGCCAGATCAGCCTGTGGATGGGGATCCAGCGGGGAATCGAACGCAGCCCAGGGATGAACGGCACGAACATCAGCAGGAGCGTTAGCAGCATCATCAGCGCCCAGACCTGAACGTCGGCGTTGGCCGAGGTCGAGAACGGCTTGATCTGGTACCAGAACGTGTAGAGCCACATCCAGGGCTGGCCGGGGGCGTTACCCACCTCGTTCATCATGCCCCACTGGTCTCCGCTGAGGTTCTGCGCG
>JAYSQH010000486.1:0-2212 GCA_043721655.1 Phycicoccus sp.
GTCGGCTGCGCCTTGTCGGTGCCGATCATGGCCACCGCCAACACCGGACAACCCGCCTCGAGCGCCATCCTTGCCACGCCGACCCGCCCACGATAGAGCCGACCATCGGGCGAGCGGGTGCCTTCGGGGTAGATACCGAGCAGCTCGCCCCGGCGCAGGACCTTCAGGCCGCTCTTGAGTGCGGCATCGCCGGCGCCCGCGCCGGAGCGGTCGATCGGCAGCTGGCCGGCACCTTTGAAGAAGGCTGCCGTTGCGCGGCCCTTGACACCTCGGCCGGTGAAGTAGTCGGACTTGGCCAGAAACGTGATCCGCCGCGGAAGCACCAGCGGCAAGAAGATGGAGTCGGAGAACGAGAGGTGGTTGCTGGCAAAGATCGCGGCCCCCCCAGGCGGGATGTTCTCCTCGCCCTCGACCCACGGACGGAACAGCAGCCTGAGGATCGGCCCGAGAACCAGTGTCTTGAGCACCCAGTAGAACATCCCGGCCCACCTCCACCTGTGAGACATCACACCCGATCGCCGACCCGTGAACTCTACGGCACTATGCCTGCGTGATACGTCGTGCGAAGATTCCCATGCAACGACGTTCGCAGTCTTCTTCGACAGCTCAGGAGTGATTTTGTGGCCATTATGCCCGGAGCCGAACCGTTCAACCATGACGGATCCGATGTCGGGGTGTTGTTGTGTCACGGCTTCACGGGTACACCACAAAGCATGCGGCCGTGGGGCGAGTACCTCGCTGATCGCGGCTTCACGGTACGGGTCCCCCTGCTACCCGGACACGGCACCACCTGGCAGGAGATGAACACCACTCGGTGGGAGGACTGGTACAGCTGCGTCGACGCAGTATTTCGCGAGCTGCACGAGACCTGCGAACGCGTCGTCGTAGGAGGCCTGTCCATGGGCGGCGCCTTAAGCCTGCAGCTGGCCCAGGAACACGGACCACGCATCAGCGGACTGGTCCTGGTCAACCCGGCAGTCAAGTTCGAAGATCCCCGCACGCGCCTGCTCCCGGTTCTCAAGCACCTCGTGGGGTCGCTGGAGGCCATCGGCAACGACGTCAAGAAGGACGATGCCACCGAGCTCGCCTATACCCGTACCCCGTTGAAGGCCGCCCACTCCCAGCTGGTCGCCTGGCAGTCGGTGATCCGGGATCTGCCCGAAGTCACCCAGCCCGTGCTGCTCCTGCGCTCGCCGCAGGACCATGTCGTGCCCGCCTCGAGCTCGGCATTGATTATGTCCAGGATCTCCAGCCGAGATGTCACCGAGATCCTGCTCGAGGACTCGTATCACGTTGCCACCATTGACAATGACGCTCCGCTCGTCTTAGACGAGTCCGCCAAGTTCATTGAGCGCATCACTCAGACATGACCGACCCCGACCGCCGGCAGACCTCCGACGGTTTCGACCACGACGCGATGTTCGCCGACATCGTGGCGCACTGGAACGATGCCACCGCGGAGCCCATCGCCAACCCGGCAGCAACGTCCGATCACGACGTTGCCGATGACGGCGAACCCGCCGATCACGAGGCATCTGATCAGCCACACATGGGCCAGCATCATTTCCTGAACGACCCGCCTTCGCAGCGACAGGAGCCAGCTCCCCCGCCCACTCCACCTGCCATCCCGGCTCCACAAGCCTGGCGAGCTCACGAGGTGGACGACGAGTACGAGGAACACTTCGAGCCGCCGCCCATAGCCCCACTGCCGGCCGGCGATTTGCAGTTCTGGGGCATCCTCGTCGGAATGTGCGGCGGGCCCCTGCTCTTGCTGTACCTCATCTTCTTCAACCGTGACGCCGGCAGCTCCTGGATGCTCACTGCGATCGGGCTATCTGTTGGCGGCTTCGTCCTGCTCGTCTCACGGCTCCCGCGCGATCACCAGGACGATGACGACGACGGAGCGCGACTCTGACAGCTCTCGCGGTGGGTGTCAGTCGACCTGGGACTCGACGTCCCAGCGGGCGAGGTCCGCCGCACCGATCAATCCGGCGTCGTTGCCCAGCTCCGCCACCACGATGCGTGCCTCTGGCCTGTAGCCGCGCCCGGTCAGCTGCCGCTTGAACGTCTCTCGGGCCGAGGACAACAACAGGTCACCTGCAGCGCTCAGGCCGCCACCGATCACGAACGTACCGGGGTCGAATGCCGCCGCCAGGTTGGCGATCCCGACCCCCAGCCAGTTACCGATCTCGGCGAGCAGCTCGCAGGCCGT
>JAYSQH010000487.1:0-2157 GCA_043721655.1 Phycicoccus sp.
TGGGCTGTGAACCACGGCCTCCAGGGTCTGTCTGTGGAGGCGGCCCGCACCAGCACGGTCGTGCTCGCCGAGGTCCAGAAAGCTGTGGACGACGCCAACCTCGCGGTCAGCAGGGCCGAGTCGATTCGCAAGTTTACGATCCTTTCCGGCGACTTCACCGAGGACAACGGCTATCTGACCCCATCGCTGAAGCTCAAGCGAAACATCGTGATGAAGGACTACGCCGCCGAGGTGGAGGCGTTGTACTCCGGCCCCAAGGTTTGAGCGTCGATCTCATCCCGCGGCCGCCGCTTCATGAGCTGTTCATCCCCGCGCGAGGGTGGTCAGATAGCGCTTCCAGCCGGTGACGAACGCCGTCTCTGAGACCCCGAAGCTCTTGGGGAACTCCAGCGCGGCAATGACATCAGGGTCGGACTCGACCGCCGGGTCCACGTTCAGCTCGCCGGCGATCGACCGATAGAACCCGACGACCCTGGACTGTCCGTAGAGGTCGACCAGCCGGGACACGGCCAACCACGACGCGGAGTAGAACGGCGCGATCTTGGTCTTGGCGGGGTCGAAGTCGGCCTCGGTCGGAAGCGCCTTTGGGCCTTTGCCCTGGCGCACGAGGACGAGCAGCTCGGCGGCAACACGGGTGCGGGGAAGGCCGAGTCCGGAATACCCGACATAGTCGGCCATTCCTTCCGACAGCCAGATCGGCACCGGCCTGGTGGTCGACGAGCGGGCTGCCACGTGGGTCAGCTCATGGGTGATGACCACTCGTCTTCCGAGGGGCTGCAACGCAGTGAATGCCTTGGGATTAATGACAACCCGGTCCCCCTGTGCCCGCTGGCCCTGGTCGACCACGCCTTGGGTGATCGCAGCCACCTGGTCGAGCCCGTCATCGCTCGTACGCAGCAGCAGCTTGGCGAACTCGCCGGTCGTGGACGGCGTCAGGATGACCACATGGGAATTCCAGTCAGTACCCCACACTCCGGTGACCCTGCGAACGGCTGAGTCGGCAGTCGCGATGTAGTCGCGCATCCGCGACTCCGGGGCGTTGCCGATGACAATGCCGGACCGACCTCGCAGCACCGTCATTCGCGGCAGGTCCCACATCTGCATTGGCGTGGCGCCGTCGACGTCGTCCGCAATGCGCCATCCAGCAGGACGTTGCACGAGCGTGTACGTCGCCTCGAAGGAGCGCGGCGCCCGGTCATAGCCAGCCAGGGAGTAGGTGCCATTAGCCTTGGCCACCCACGCCTTGGGCCCCACACGTTGCGCCCGGGCCTCGGCGAGCGCAGGATCGAGCTCCACCGCGTCATAGGAGAACTGACCGAGTGGCAGCTTGACGAGGTTGTCGAAAGCCACGGACTGGCGTCCTCTGAACGCCGAGGCGGGGGCGTCCACCGTTGCCATCCAGGCGCTCTTGTCCCGGGCCTTCACGGCCTTCGCCCGGGCCGACAGCAGATCCTGGGCGGCCGACATACGGGCCGTCTGCTCGTCGACGGTCGGCACCGACGACGCGGCCGGTGGGTTGCCGTCACCGCTTCTCTGCACGGAGGAGGTGGCCTGGCGCCCGCTGCCGAAACGCAGTTCAAGACTGCCGTTCAGCTGCGCTGCGAGGACTGCGACCAACCCGGCGCACAGCGCGATCGCCGCGACACGCCGAGCCTTGGTCATCGCGCCATCGTAGTGGCGACTCAGCGCTCGGCTCAGCCAACGGCGCCCGCGGCACCCCAGGCCTCTGCAGACTCCCAGTACGCCCCGAAGTCCATCGGCTCGTGTCGGGCGAACAGCCCCGCGGCTGCCTCGACGCTGGCCAGACCCGCGTTGACGAAGGTCGACACCACCTTGCGTTCGGCTGCGTCCAGTGGCAGCTCGCCCGACGCGGGCGCAAGCAGCACCGTGACCACACAGTCGTCACACCGCTGGCCTCGCACAGGACATGTCGTGCAGTCGACGATCATCACAGGGCCCTCCTGATCCACCTCTTAGGGGGCTCTGCCTCGGTGCTGAGCCTTGTCACGAACGCTAGGTCGACGGTCTGACACTGACCCTCTGACCGCTTTCTCCCGCCACCCTTTTGCGAGCGGGTGACAGCGCGCCTGCGGGGGGCTGTCGGCGGCAGCGCCTAACGTCCGTTGATATGAAGGGCTTGCAGGGCACACTCGACGA
>JAYSQH010000488.1:0-1918 GCA_043721655.1 Phycicoccus sp.
GCCCGCTCGGCGGGGCTCAACGCCTGGGTGGGCGCCTTGCGCTCGGACTGCGGTATCGGCGGGCGACCCGCCGATGGTGGGCGCAGCCGGCGGTAATGGCTGGCCCGAGCACGCCCGGTCAACGAGCACGCCGTGCTGGTTGCCACCCCGGCCTCACGTAGGCCGTCGAACGCCACGGTCATGACCTCCTCGGCGCGGTCGAGGTGTCCGTGCTCTCGGAGAGCATCTCCAAGAGCTCGTGTGCTTTTCCCATGATGTCCAACGCCGTCCGAGTCTGGGTGAGCTGGGCGGTAAGGCGGACGTTCTGAGCCCGCAACCGCTCGACCTCACCCTTGGTCGACCCCTTCGAGGCGGTCGACGATCTGCGCGCGTCGCCCAGCCCGGAGACTGCACCGGCGTCGCGGGCTGCGGTCCATTCCTTGATGTGTGAGTGGTACAGCCCCTCCCGGCACAGCACCGCGCCCTTCTCCCCGCGACGAGCCGCCTCGTACTCCTGCACGATCGACAACCGGTACGCCGCGGTGAACGTGCGCCTGACCCGTCGAGGCGCCGGATCGGGAGCCACCACCTCAGGGGCGGTCTCGCCGGGCTCTTCGGTGGATGAGTTACTGCTGATCACGTTCAGTCTCCAGTCATGCCCTACAAGCCAAACCCCGAAGCCCGGGGTGTCTCACGTAAGGCTGACAGAGAGGGGATGGACCGGTTCGCGCCGTGCACCACCAGCGGTGTGACCGCCTCTCACGAGCAGGTATGCCGGGTGCTCGCCCTCCACGGGCGGCCACCGGTGATCGCCTTGGATGGAGACGCGAGTGGGCCGGGCACAGCGTGAATGTCCTGCTCAGGGTCTACGCCAAGTGCGTGTATGGCCAGGATGAGGTCGCGCGGCAGCGGCGTTGGCGCTGACGGCGGCCGTCGGAGAACCAGACATGGCCGGAGAGCCGGACATGGCCGAAACTTCCCACCGCATTCCCACCCAACAGTTGTAGACAGCCGGTTTGACCCGATCACAGCCGGACGACACGAAAGGGCCCCCGACGTACGTTTCCGCAGGTCAGGGGCCCTCTGAGCACGTGGTGGCAGGTGAAGGATTCGAACCTTCGAAGCTTTCGCGATGGATTTACAGTCCACTCCCATTGGCCGCTCGGGCAACCTGCCGTGGTGCGCATGGAAGGATAGCAAGCAACCGTCGGGCCGCTGAAATCACCCCGAATCTGGCCGGGCCGGCGCCAGCGCAGCACCCCCATAGACCAGACCGACCCTAAGGAACGCCATGGCTGACTCGTCGTTCGACATCGTGAGCAAGATCGACAAGCAGGAGGTCGCCAACGCCCTCAACACCGCCTCCAAGGAGGTGTCCACCCGTTACGACTTCAAGAACGTCGGCGCCTCGATCGAGTTCTCCGGCGAGGAGAAGGTCCTCATCAAGGCCAACTCCGAGGAGCGCGCCCTCGCCGTCCTCGACGTCTTCCAGACCTGGCTGATCAAGCGGAAGGTCTCGCTCAAGCACCTCGACTACGGCAACGACGACAAGACGCCGACGCCGCGCATCTCCGGCAAGGAGTACCGCCTCGAGATCGGGCTCACGGAGGGCATCTCCCAGGAGGTCGCCAAGAAGATCGGCAAGATCATCCGCGACGAAGGGCCCAAGTCCGTCAAGTCGCAGATCCAGGGCGACGAGCTCCGGGTCACCAGCAAGTCCCGCGACGACCTCCAGGCCGTCCAGCAGCTGCTCAACGGCAAGGACCTCGACACCGCCCTGCAGTACACCAACCGCCGCTGACCCCTCTCGTTGAACAACCCCTCGCCCGTCAGCGAGCCCAGCGCTCCCGGGAGGCGAGCGCCTCACCCAGGGCCCACGCGCCGTCGAGCAGGTTGCGGGACACCGCGGGTGTGAGGTCGGTGCGGGCGAGCGCCGCGG
>JAYSQH010000489.1:0-2934 GCA_043721655.1 Phycicoccus sp.
CACCTGGTCCGCGAGTAGACGTGCAGCCGAACGTGCTGTGCAGAGGGAGTCGCAATGGGCACGGTTCGTCGTTCTCCGGTCAGCACCAACGCCAGCCCCAGTGGCGCCCCCCGCAAGACATTCGTGCTCGACACGTCTGTCCTGTTGTCCGACCCGAGGGCCATCCACCGCTTCCGTGAGCATGAGGTAGTCCTGCCGGTCGTCGTGGTGACCGAGCTCGAAGCCAAGCGCAACCACCCGGAGCTGGGCTACTTCGCCAGGCAGGCGCTGCGGTTGCTCGACGACCTGCGCATCCAGGAGGGACGTCTCGACGCGCCTGTCCCGGTCGGTGAGGACGGTGGGAGCCTGCACGTCGAGCTCAACCACACCGACCCTGAGTCGCTCCCGGCCGGCTTCCGGCTGGGCGACAACGACGCCCGTATTCTCGCGGTCGCGAAGAACCTGAGCCTCGACGGTCGCAATGTCACCCTGGTCAGCAAGGACCTGCCGATGCGCGTCAAGGCGTCGGCCTGTGGGCTGGAGGCCGAGGAGTACCGCGCCGAGTTCGCCGTCGACAGCGGCTGGGTCGGCATGGCCGAGCTGGACATCTCGGTCGAGGACATGGATGCGCTGTATGAAACCGGTCGCCTCGAGAACGATGAGGCGCGCGAACTGCCTTGTCACACAGGGCTGGTGCTCGTGTCGCCCCGTGGTGGGGGCCTCGGGCGGGTGAGCCCGGACAAGACGATCCGGCTGGTGCGAGGTGACCGTGACGCGTTTGGCCTGCATGGACGTAGCGCCGAGCAGCGGATCGCCCTGGACCTGCTGATGGACCCCGACATCGGCATCGTCAGCCTGGGTGGGCGAGCCGGCACCGGCAAGAGTGCCCTCGCCATCTGCGCCGGGATCGAGGCGGTCATGGAGCGCCGGCAGCACCGCAAGGTGATCATCTTCCGACCGCTGTATGCCGTCGGCGGCCAGGAGCTTGGCTACCTGCCCGGAAGTGAGTCCGAGAAGATGGGGCCGTGGGGTCAGGCGGTTTTCGACACCCTGGGCGCTCTGGTCTCGACCGAGGTGGTCGAAGAGATCCTGGACCGGGGAATGCTGGAGGTTCTGCCGTTGACCCACATCCGCGGGCGGTCGCTGCATGACTCCTTCGTCATCGTCGACGAGGCCCAGTCGCTCGAGCGCAACGTATTGTTGACGGTGCTCTCGCGGATCGGCCAGAACTCCAAGGTGGTGCTGACCCATGACGTCGCGCAGCGCGACAACCTGCGGGTCGGTCGCCATGACGGCGTCGCTGCGGTCATCGAGGCGCTCAAGGGTCATCCGCTTTTCGCTCACGTCACGTTGACCCGCAGCGAGCGCAGCCCGATCGCGGCGCTGGTCACGGACCTGCTCGAAGGCCTCGAGGTATAGGAGCTGCGGTTCGACGCTGCGGTTCGACCTTGCTGTTCGGCCCAGGGATAGGGCTTCGAAAGGATGCTGCCTGCCCCAGCGAGACGCGGATCACACACGGGCGATTTGGAATCGTTGGACAATTTTGGCAGCATCTCGGTAATGTCTCGTTTTCATAACGCGGTGTCAGGCAACGGCGCTCCGCCACAGTGGAGCGTTCCCCTTCCACTCGTCACGCTCATCTGCGTTCAGACCACCAGATCTGGTGGACTGACTCGTGTGGAGGTTGGATGACCACGCCTTACCCAGGCCGACACCGGAGTCCGGGCCGGCACCGCACTCCGGCTGCTCGCTTCCCGACGAACGCAGTCTTCTCTCGTGCTCTTCGTCGTCCGGTTGCTTCTGGTCTGGCGCTCGCCTCTGTTGTGGGGGTCACTGCCGCCGGTTTCGCATCTGCGGCCAAGCCACACGCCACCCCCGTCTCGCTCACGGCCAGCCCTGCCGCCGTGGCCCAGGCCGCTGAGCTCTCTGACAACCAGAGAGACACCAACGCCGCACTGTCACAGGCCCGTCGTGCCGGCGTACAGCGTGCATCTGCTTTGACGCAGCAACAGAAGGTTGCTGCCGACGCCCTGGCTGTGGCGCTGTCTCGGGCTCGTAAGGCTGCGGCTGAACGCGTCGCTCGTGACCAGCAACGCCAGGGCATCCTCGCCCGGGCCCAGTCCGATCCCCGTGCCGTCGCGCGACTTCTGGTCGGCGACCGCGGCTGGGGAGATGCGCAGTTCGGTTGTCTCGACAGCCTGTGGGCCAAGGAGAGCGGCTGGCGCTGGCAGGCCAACAACTCCGGCTCCGGTGCCTACGGCATCCCCCAGGCGCTGCCCGGCTCCAAGATGGCTTCCTTCGGCAGCGACTGGGCCACCAACCCGGTCACGCAGATCAAGTGGGGCCTGCAGTACATCTCAGCCAGGTACGGCGATCCGTGTTCGGCCTGGGCCCAGTCCCGCGCCTCGAACTGGTACTGATCGCCAGCTGGCACTGAGCTCAATCGGGGGAGTTCGGGCGGGTCATCGAGAATACGTCTAGCGCTTCGTCGAGCTGAGCCTCGGTCAGGTCGCCGGCATCGATGTGGCCACGAGCGATGACGATGTCGCGGATGGACCGGTGCTCGCGCAGTGACTGTTTGACAACGGCGGCGGCGGCTTCATATCCCAGGTAGCGGTTGAGCGGCGTGACGATTGCTGGTGATCCCTGGGCCAGGTCGAGGCAGCGCTCTTCGTCGGCGATGATGCCGTCAACGCAGCGGTCGGCCAGAAGTCGAGAGGCGCGAGCCAGCAAGGTCAACGACTCCAACAGGTTTCGCCCGATCACTGGGAGCATGACGTTGAGCTCGAAGTTGCCCGCAGCACCTGACGTGGTGATGGTCACGTCGTTTCCGATGACCTGTGCGCACACCATGAGGACTGCTTCGGGGATCACCGGGTTGACCTTGCCGGGCATGATGCTCGACCCCGGCTGCAGGTCCGGCAGGTGAATTTCGCCCAGCCCGGCCCGCGGGCC
>JAYSQH010000490.1:0-1766 GCA_043721655.1 Phycicoccus sp.
GGCGGCTTCGAGCAATGCCCCGCCATCAATCACCACGACGTGCGCGTGCGCCATAGCGCCCGACAGCAGCTCGGCGACATCGGTGCGACGAAGCCATGACCGACCGTCAACCGGCCCGAGACCGAGCACCTCAACGCCCGCAATCGACGTCTCGGTGAAGGCACCGAATGTATCGTCCAGTGACGCACCACCGCGGGTACGGGAGCGGGTCTTGACGCCAGCCGAGTGCGCGAGGAACGCCGGAATGCCACCCTGTTGATCGGCCTGGAACTGGTAGGTGATGGCAGCTGTCTGCTGGTCGGCATCAATGAGCACGACCGACAGACCCGACTGCGCAAACCGCGATGCCAGCGCGACCGCCAAAGTCGACGTCGCCGCCGGACGGGTGGAGCCAGCCACCAGCACGGACAGGGACTTGCCGTCGGTGGCACGGGCCTCGACCCGCACACAGAGTTGATCGGTCATTTGCGCGGTGTCGTTCGGCAGGTCCTTGAGCAGTGCCGGAAGCCCCGCCGCCATGGCCGACGACCGACCGAGCCGACCGACAACGGGCTGACCAAGGGCGTGGCCGACATCCTGCTCGTCGACAGCCTTGCCGGACAGCCGAGCGAGAGCCATGGCGAGCGCCAGTCCGAGCAGGCCGCCACCGATCAGGCCGGCAGCCGGAAGCAGCTTGGACTTGACGGGAAGCGGCACCGTTGGGACGACCGCAGGCTGGACAACTTCGCTGGCAACCTTGACGTTGGCGGCCTGCTCGAGCTGAGCCTTACTCGACAGCACCTGCGACTGCTCGGCACGAAGCGACTGCAGATCGCCCTCGATCTGCCCATTGCTGTCAAGGGCCGTGTCGAGGCGCTGACGGGCTTCATTCAGCGTGACTTGGGCGACACCGGTTGGCGCAGCAAGAGTGAGATTGGCCGCATTGACGACCTGAGAGTTCGCTGCCCGCTGCTTCTGCAGCTCGACGATGTCGGATTTGATCTGGGTCAGTTGTTGGGTGAACGATGCAACAGCCGGGCCCTGCTGCTCGGCCGCACGCGCCTTCAGGTCGGCGATGTAGGTGTTGACGTAAGTGTTGGCAATCGCGGCGGCTTGCTGGGGATCGGCCAGGGTAACGCCCACCGTCACGAGATCGCTGCGGGGCTCATGCGTCACCGTGATCGCACGGGACACACTGTCCGTGGTTTGGCCCGGATACTGGGTTGCAACCTTCTCAGCAATGAACGAACTCTGTAACACGCTGAGCTGACTGAGGACATAGCGGTCGGGGTCACTCAAAAAGACCGTTCCACCCAGCGCATTCTGGGGTGGCTGGATGTTCACCAGTGCTCTGGCTTGATAGGTCGCAACCTTCTTGCCGTTGGCGAAATAGCCCCCGACGGCGCCGAGAATCGATAACAGCACTACCAGCCACCAGCGGCGGCGAATAGCGGAGAGGAGATAGGACAATTCCACTACAGGGTCCTTCCGGATTGGAATAAGCACTCGATGAACAGAATGCGCGTTGGAGCACAGGTCATGAATTTATGAAGGCGACAGGGACGCATGAGCGGCTTTCTGGAGCGAGGCATCACGCGACAGCTCTGCCGACCGAACGGCGGTCGTGTTGCGCCAGGATGTGCGTCGGGGAGATTGTTCGGCGCGCAGGGTTATTCCGCGGCAGAGACAAATGAACGGGATCCACGGCCCGAGAAAGAGGCTCTCGGACAATGACATCACTGCGATGGCAAGACCGGCGATCAGGATCAGCGCACCCACCGAACTTC
>JAYSQH010000491.1:0-1978 GCA_043721655.1 Phycicoccus sp.
GCTGGGGCGGGTCGACGCGTTGGCTTGGCAGCCTGGGGTTGGGGTGTCACAGTGATTGATCGGCTCGAGACTTTTCCACGTGCGCACTTCGGCCCGGGATCATGGTCGCGCCGCGAACGACCCTGCCAAGGACTCACACCTTCCGCCGCGACCTCGTTGTGGCGCCTGGGAAGCCGGTGTGGCTCCCAGGTGAAACCCATGATGGGGGATCGAGCGCGGTATAGCCTGCTTCGATGACTGTGACCGCCGCTTCCAGCTCTGGACCGCCCGTGTCGCGCACGGCCGCGATCTTCGAGCACGTCCCGCACCCGCACATCGCGGCTCGGAAGGTGGCCGGGCCTGCGAAGACATCGGATCTGCGGGTCAAAGGCAAGGGACCGATCGGTCGGTTGAACGCCCGCTTCGGGGTGTTTATCACGGTGGCTGTCGGCACCATGTGGTGTGCCTACATCTTCACGCTGCTGGCACTGGTGTCGTTGCCGGCCGCGTTGAAATCCCACGACCAGATCATCATCGTGGCGTGGATCGCGCAGACATTTCTGCAACTGGTGCTCCTGCCGATCATCATCGTTGGCCAGAACGTTCAGGCCGCAGCGTCTGATCAGCGAGCCGAAGACACGTACAAGGACGCCGAGGCCGTCCTGCATGAGGCTCTGCAGATCCAGGCTCATTTGCAGGCCCAGGACGAAATCCTGAAGCGATTGGCTAACGGACGTGACTGATTCGGCAGCCAACGCCGTCAGTGAGATCGGATCGCGTGGATCGAATATGTTTCGTTGACAAGCCGAAGGCACGAGGGTGTTGAAGTGCCTCACTGCCAGTGGCGAGCTTTTGCGCAGATCCGAGAAACCTGACCGCTCGCCCAACGGTCCCCGCCAGTCTCAGCTGTGCCGCGATCATCGCCCGTGCCCACGGCGTTCATCGGGCGTTGAGGATGCAGAACTCGTTGCCCTCGGGGTCGAACAAAACCCCCCAGGCTTGCTTGCTCGCCTTGGCCGATGTCGGCTCGGCGGGCGCCCATCGCCAGCAGCCGTTCGACCTCGGCGTGCTGGTCACAGGGCCGGAAGTCGGGATGTACCCGGTTCTTCACCGTCTTGGCTCCATTGACCGGTGAAGATCATCCCTGGCGTCGAGCCTGCGGTGGGACGAATCTCGAACTCTTCATGGCGGTCGATCGTGACGACCCGGTCCAAGGCATCGGCCCGCCGCGACCGAGGGCCTGGGGGTCGCTCGAGTCCACGACGACCTGTTCCCAATCAAGCGGCATCATCCCACCGAATCCGCGGCGGTGGGACGATCGGCGGAGGCGCCGCTGCGTTACCGCCGCCTGGCGGCCGGCGCGACGTACCGCGTCCCCAACCTGCGGATCAATGCCCAGTCTTCCAAAGTGATCACTTCTCCATCGTGGATAGGTGCTCACTTTTCGAGCGTCGCATCTGCTCAGTCTTGAAGCGTCATCGACAACTCCGATACTCCTTGAGGCCGGTGGTGCCTCGCCGATGGCGATCTCCTGATTGTCTTGTGTCTGTACTAGCGTGTGGTCATGTTGAACACGCGCGGTGGTACGCGTCGGCGGGGATCCTCCACCGCCTCCCAGGTTGATGGAACTGCTGGGCGCGGGGCGACGGCCAGCGTGCGCTTATGGACTGCCCTGGCGTTGGGTGTGGCCGTCGGGGTCGCGGTCTCCATTGTCAGCACGTGGCAGTACGGACTGCTGATCGGCTGGATGTCCGCGGCCGGGCTGTTCGCCGGGTGGATGTGGTTCACCATCTGGCCCATGAACAACCGCCAGACAGCCCAACGCGCTACGCGCGACGACCCCGGCAGAGCATCAAGTGACGTCATCGTCGTCCTGGCCGCTGTGACCAGCTTGGGCGCGGTGGGCCTGCTCCTGCTTGGGGGGCCCGGCCCAGGGGGCAAGGTCGCCCAGGCAGCACTGAGCTTCGGCTCCGTAGCCCTTGCCTGGTCTGTCGTGCAC
>JAYSQH010000492.1:0-11569 GCA_043721655.1 Phycicoccus sp.
GTGCGCGGACGCAAGTCCAAGCGCGCGAAGCGTCAGGAGTTCGAGCAGATGCAGGCTCCGTCGCTCGGCGGTGTCACGGTTCCCCGCGGCGACGGAAAGACCGTCATCCGGGTGCGTCGAGGTGCCTCGCTGACCGACTTCGCCGACAAGATCAGCGCCAACCCGGCGAGCCTGGTCACGGTGCTCATCCACCTGGGCGAGATGGCCACGGCCACGCAGTCCCTGGACGAAGACACGTTCCGCCTGCTCGGGACCGAGCTCGGATACGAGATCGAGGTTGTCTCACCTGAGGACGAGGAGCGCGAGCTGCTCGGTCAGTTCAACATCGACCTCGACGCCGAGCTGGCCGAAGAGGGCGAAGAGGACCTCGAGGCTCGTCCGCCGGTCGTGACCGTCATGGGTCACGTCGACCACGGAAAGACCCGGCTGCTGGACGCCATTCGTTCGGCCAAGGTCCAGCAGACCGAGGCCGGCGGCATCACCCAGCACATCGGTGCCTACCAGGTTCTCGCACAGCACGAGGGCATCGAGCGCCCCATCACCTTCATCGACACGCCTGGTCACGAGGCCTTCACGGCCATGCGAGCTCGTGGTGCCAGGGTCACCGACATCGCGATCCTCGTGGTCGCCGCCGATGACGGCGTCATGCCGCAGACGATCGAGGCACTCAACCATGCCCAGGCCGCCGGCGTGCCGATCGTGGTCGCGGTCAACAAGGTGGACAAGGAGGGGGCCAACCCCGACAAGGTCCGCCAGCAGCTCACCGAGTACAACCTCGTGGCAGAGGAGTACGGCGGCGAGACGATGTTCGTGAATGTCTCTGCCAAGGAGCACACGAACATCGACACGCTCCTCGAAGCGGTGCTCCTGACCGCCGATGCTGCGCTCGACCTGCGGGCCAACCCCAACAAGGACGCGCGTGGTGTGGCTATCGAAGCCCACCTCGACAAGGGTCGTGGCCCTGTTGCCACGGTGCTGGTCCAGTCCGGGACGCTGCGCATCGGTGACTCCATTGTGGCTGGCGGTGGCTACGGCCGCGTCCGGGCCATGCTGGACGAGCATGGTGACACGGTCGAGGAGGCCACACCGTCTCGTCCGGTCATGGTGCTCGGCCTGACTTCGGTGCCCGGCGCCGGTGACACCTTCCTGGTGGCACCCGACGACCGCACCGCCCGTCAGATCGCCGAGCGTCGTGAAGCCGCCCAACGTGCGGCCAGCCTGGCCAAGCGTCGCAAGCGGATCAGCCTCGAGGACCTCAACGAGGCCCTGGCTGCGGGCAAGGTCGACAACCTCAACCTCATCCTCAAGGGTGACGTGTCGGGTTCTGTCGAAGCGCTCGAGGACGCCTTGCTCAAGATCGACGTCGGCGACGAGGTAGACCTGCGGATCATCCACCGCGGGGTGGGCGCCATCACGCAGAACGACGTCAACCTGGCGACGGTCGACAGCGCCATCATCATCGGCTTCAACGTCAAGCCGGCCGAGCGGGTGGCCGACCTGGCCGATCGCGAGGGCGTGGACATGCGCTTCTACTCGGTCATCTACTCAGCGATCGAGGACATCGAAGCTGCGCTCAAGGGCATGCTCAAGCCGGAGTACGAAGAGATCCAGCTGGGCACCGCCGAGGTGCGCGAGGTCTTCAAGTCCTCCAAGTTCGGCAACGTCGCCGGTTCGCTGATCCGCTCCGGCGAAATCAAGCGCGGCACCAAGGCACGGATCATCCGTGACGGTGTCGTCGTCGGCGAGGGTATCGAGATCACCGGCCTGCGTCGTTTCAAGGACGACGTGGTCGAAGTTCGCGAGGGCTTCGAGTGCGGTATCAACCTGGGCAGCTTCAACGACATCAGGGTTGACGACGTCATCGAGACCCACGAGATGCGCGAGATCCCGCGCACCTGACCTGGCTCACCATCGCGGCCACGCGGGTCCTCAGATACCCGCGTGGCCGGTGTCATTTCGAAGCCCGTCATTCTGTAGGAGAGTAAGGACCATGGCCGATCCGGCACGCGCGAAGAAGATTGCAGACCGCATCAAGGTGCTGGTCGCCGAGACGCTGGAATACCGCGTCAAGGACGAGCGGCTCGGCTTTGTCACGATCACCGATGTCCGGGTGACGGGCGACCTGCAGAACGCGTCGGTGTTCTACACCGTTTTCGGTGGCGAGACCGAACGCGCCGACACGGCGCTGGCGCTCGAGTCGGCCAAGGGAAAGCTCCGCTCGGCGGTGGGCAAGGGCATCGGCATACGGCTCACACCCACCTTGGAGTTCATCCCCGACGCACTGCCTGACGGTGCGGCTCACCTCGAGGACCTGCTCCTGTCAGCCAAGCAGCACGACGCCCAGGTGGCGGCAGCAGCGTCCGGCGCGGTCTACGCCGGTGACGCCGACCCCTACAAAAAGCCGGTCGATGACAACGGTGACAACGAGGACAACGACGCCGAGGACGAGGCTGAGCCCGAAGAGGACGACGCCAAGGCATGACCACCCCTGATGGGCTGCTCATCGTCGACAAGCCGGCCGGCTGGACCAGCCATGACGTTGTCGCGAGGTGCCGCCGTCTGTGCGGCACCCGCAAGGTCGGCCACGCAGGGACGTTAGACCCGATGGCCACCGGAGTCCTCGTGCTGGGTGTCAACCGTGCCACCAGGCTGCTGACCTTCCTGGTCGGCTGCGACAAGGCCTACACGGCGACGATCCGCCTCGGTCAGTCCACCATCACCGACGATGCCGAGGGCGAGATCACCGAGTCCCACGATGTCTCGGGTCTGACCGCCGAGGCGGTGGAGCGTGGGGTGGCCGCCCTGACCGGACGGATCGCCCAGGTGCCCAGCGCCGTCAGCGCGATCAAGGTGGACGGACAGCGGTCGTACGCACGGGTGCGTGCCGGGCAGGACGTCGTCCTGCCCGCTCGCAAGGTCACCGTCAGCAGGTTCGACATTCTCGACCACCGGACCAAGAAGGTGCACGGCCAGCAGGTCTGGGATCTCGATGTGTTGGTGGAGGTCTCGTCGGGGACATACATCCGGGCTCTGGCTCGTGACCTCGGCGCGGCCCTGGGTGTCGGGGGCCACCTCACCGCTCTGCGTCGCACCCGGGTCGGGCGATTCGGGCTGGACGACGCACAGACGCTGGCCGAGCTCGAGATGGCCAGCGAGACCGACGCGGTACCGCTGATCAAGCTGGCGGACGCAGCGCGAGCCTCGTTTGCCGTCCGAGAGCTGACCGCGGCCGAAGCCACCGCAGTCGGCTACGGACAACGCATCGCGTCCCAGCCCGGAGGCAATGACCAGCCGGTTGCGGCCTTCGCCCCTGAGGGACACCTGGTGGCCATGCTCGATGAAAGCGGCTCCCTGGCCAAGGCCCACGTCGTGTTCTCGCCGTCGGGTTCGTAGAGTGTCCCTCGTGCTGCGATGGACCGACCTCTCCCAAATCCCCCCGGGCTACGGCCCGAGCGTCGTGACGCTGGGTAACTTCGACGGCGTACACAAGGGCCATCAGGCAGTCCTGGCCGAGGTCGTCAGGCAGGCTCACGACTTTCGCCCCGATCGCTCTGACGGTGCGGCTGTAGTTGCTGGCGCAGCTATCGCGGATGTCGCAGTGAGAGCCCACGCGGTCGCGGTCACATTCGAGCCGCACCCGGTCGCCGTCCTCCACCCTGAGCGTGCGCCGCAGATCATCACCGCGCCCGAGCTGCGACTCGAGCTGCTCGCGGCCACAGGCCTCGACGCCGTGCTCGTGATGGAGTTCACCCGCGAACTGGCTTTGTGGACCCCGGAGCGTTTCGTGGTCGAGGTGTTCGTCAAGGCGCTGGGCGCACGGGTGGTCGTCGTGGGCCAGGACACCCGGTTCGGGGTGCGCAACTCTGGCAACGTCGACACGCTGCGCCAGCTCGGTGCCGAGCACGGCTTCGAGGTGGTCGCCCTCACGGACATCGGTGAAGGGGGTCGTTGGTCCTCCAGCCGCGTTCGCAGCCTGGTGACCGCGGGCGAGGTCGCAGTTGCAGCCGAGATCCTTGGGCGGCCGCATCGGGTCTGTGGTGAGGTCGTACATGGCGATCACCGCGGTCGCCAGCTGGGCTATCCGACGGCCAACCTGAGCCAGGAGTCGGCAGGGCTGACGCCTGCAGATGGCGTCTATGCGGGCTGGCTCATTCAGCCGAAGCTGCCCCGCCGCGACCCTGATCGCAAGCTGCCGGCCGCTATCTCGGTCGGCACCAACCCGACCTTCGAGGGCACCCAGCGCCGGGTCGAGGCCTATGTCCTGGATCGCACCGACCTTGATCTTTACGGTGAGACCGTGGTCGTCGAGTTTGTCCAGCATCTGCGCCCCACAGAGAAGTACGACGCCATCGAGGACCTGCTCGTCCAGATTGCCGACGACGTCGAGCGCTGCCGGACCGTTCTGTCCTCCGTCGGCGCTCCCTGACCCTGGCCCGTGGCCGCATGACGTCGACACGGACCGGGTCCGCCAGGGCGATCTGGTCCCGCTCCGACTGGGGTCTGCTCATCGGTGGCCTCGGGCTTTCGCTCATGGGAGCGCTGCTGGTCTGGTCGGCCACGCGACACCAGTCCGGATCGGCATACCTCGCCCGTCATCTGCTCAACACCGGAATCGGTCTTGGTCTGGCGGCAGCGGTCACCCGGGTGGACTTCAGGGGGCTGCGCGCCTACGCCCCCTGGCTCTATCTCGCGTCGGTCGCCGGGCTGGCGCTGGTCCTCACACCGATCGGCTCCACCATCAACGGATCGCACTCATGGGTCGAGCTGCCGGGCGGTTTCTCGATCCAGCCGTCCGAGTTCGCCAAGGTGGCACTGTCCGTGGGTCTGGCGGTCATCCTCGCTGAGCGGGGTGAACGCGACCAGCCGCCCTCGCATCGTGACATCGCGCTCGCATGGGTGGTGGCCGGCATACCGATCGGCTTGGTCATGCTGCAGCCCGACCTCGGCTCTGCCCTCGTTCTCGGCGCGCTTGCCGTCGGCGTGATCGCGGTGTCCGGCGCCCCAAGACGGTGGGTGGTGGGGGCCCTGGCGGTGGTGGCAGTCGGTGTCACTGTGGCCCTGACGACCCCGGTCCTGAGCCCCTACCAGCGCGACCGGCTGGTCGCCTTCGCCAACCCGTCCGCCGACCCGCAGGGGATCGGCTACCAGACCCGTCAGGTCCGTATCGCGATCGGTTCCGGCGGGTGGCAGGGAGAGGGTCTGTTCCACGGCCGCCAGACGCAAGGCGGGTTCATCCCGTTCCAGCAGACCGACTTCGTGTTCTCGGTGGCGGGGGAGGAGCTCGGTTTCCTGGGCAGCGCGGGGCTGCTGCTGGTGCTGGGATTCCTGGTCGTGCGCTCGCTGATGGTTGCGGCCCGGGCTCAAGACGCGTTCAGCCGGCTGGTCGCGATCGGTGTCGCCTGCTGGTTCATCGTCCAGGTCTTCGAGAACGTCGGGATGAACCTGGGGATCATGCCGGTGACCGGTCTCCCGCTGCCCTTTGTGTCGTACGGCGGCTCGAGCATGTTCGCCGGCTGGCTGGCTCTGGGTCTGGTCAACAACGCCCACCTGTCAGGCATTCGGCGACCCTGAGGAGTCTCCGTCAACGACCCGCACGACGAGCCTTCGGGCGCTAGTGTCGTCAACGACTGCGTAGGACCCACGAAACCAGGAGCGACCATGGCCTTCTCGGCTGTCGAAGAGCGCAACGACCTCTCCCTCATCGAGCACCGGGCCCGTTCGGTGGCGCACATGTTCGTCGACCGGGTGGCCAAGTCTCCGGACGTTGAGGCGTTCCGGTTCCCGGCCGGAGCGGCCTGGGAGTCAGTCACCTGGGCGCAGACCGATGCGCGGGTTCGCCGGTTGGCTGCCGGTCTGATGGCCCTCGGCATCGAGTCGGAGCAACGCGTGGCTCTTGCGTCAAGTACCCGGTACGAGTGGGTCATTGCCGATCTGGCCGTGATGCTGGCCGGCGCCGCGACGACCACGATCTATCCCACCACCTCCGCCGTTGACGTGACCTACATCGTCAGCGACTCCCAGAGCCGTCTCGTGTTCGCCGAGGACGACATCCAGATCGTCAAGCTTCGGGCCAACCGCGCACAGCTGCCCGAGGTGGTCAAGGTCATCACGTTCGACGGGACGGCCGACGGTGACTGGGTCATCTCGCTGGCCGACCTGGAGAAGCTGGGCGACGAACATCTGGCCCGGGCGCCGTCGGCGGTGGACGACCGGATCGCCGTCATCAAGCCGCAGGATCTCGCGACGCTCATCTACACCTCGGGAACAACGGGGCTGCCCAAGGGAGTTCGGCTGTCTCATGACTGCTGGGCCTACGAGGTGGCTGCCGTCGACGCGGTCGGCATCCTGTCGCAGGAGGACCTTCAGTACCTCTGGCTGCCGCTGGCCCACGTACTCGGCAAGATCCTGCTCACCATCCCGCTACAGATCGGGATCCCCACGGTGATCGACGGCCGGGTGGACAAGATCGTGGAGAACCTGGCTGTCGTCTCCCCGACATTCATGGGTGCGGCACCGCGGATCTTCGAGAAGGCCTACGGCCGGATCACGACCACGGTGAGTGCTGAGGGCGGCGTGAAGGCAAAGCTGTTCACGTGGGCCATCGGCGTCGGGGGTCGGGTTGCCCGGCTGCGGGCTGAGGGGGCCAAGCCCTCGGGCCTGCTGGAGGTTCAGCACGTGCTCGCGGACAAGCTGGTCCTGCACAAGGTCCGCGCCCGGTTCGGCGGCCGGATCAGGTTCTTCATCTCCGGCTCGGCGGCGCTCAACCGCGATGTGGCGCAATGGTTCGACGCCACGGGCATGCTCATCCTCGAGGGCTACGGCCTGACCGAGTCCAGCGCCGCGTCCTTCGTCAACCGGCCGGACGCCTACGTCTTCGGAAGCGTCGGATGGCCCTTGCCGGGCACCGAGGTCCGCATCGCCGAGGACGGGGAGATCTTGCTCAGAGGCCCGGGCATCATGGCGGGCTATCACAACCTGCCGGATGACACCGCTGAGGCGGTGGACAGTGACGGATGGCTGCGCACCGGAGACATCGGCAACGTGGACGAGCGCGGTTTCCTGCGCATCACCGACCGCAAGAAGGACATGTTCAAGACCTCTGGCGGCAAGTACGTCGCCCCGGCCGCGATCGAGACGATCTTCAAGGGCGTCTGCCCCTACGCCAGCCAGCTCATCATCGAGGGTGACGGACGCAACTTCGTGTCCGCGCTGGTCACCCTCGACCCTGATTCGATGGCGGGCTGGGCGGCCCAGAACGACATGGCCGACAAGTCGTATGCCGAGATCGTCACCTCGCCCGCGGTGCGCGACCTGATCCAGGGTTACATCGACGAGGTCAATGCCAAGCTGAACCGCTGGGAGACGATCAAGAAGTTCCTGATCCTGCCGCGGGACCTCTCCATCGACGACGGCGACCTCACCCCGAGCATGAAGCTCAAGCGCAAGATCGTTGCCAAGAAGTACAAGGCCGAGCTGGACGAGTTCTACCAGTCCTGACCTACGCTTTGACCCATGCTCGAAAGCCTGCCCAGGACCGGCCACCCCGGCGAGTCCCTCTTCCATGTCCTCGAGCCGCTGCTGGAGCAGGTGAGCAAGCCGATTCAGTACGTCGGTGGCGAGCTCAACTCGACGGTCAAGCACTGGGACTGCGGCGGGTTCGGCCCCGGCGGCGAGGACCTGACCGCACGCTGGGCGCTGATGTACCCCGACGCCTACGAGATCGGCCTGCCCAACCAGGGCGTCATGATCCTGTACGAAGTCCTCAACGAACGCCCTGATGCCCTGGCCGAACGGACGTACTCCGTGTGGCCGGACATGGAGGCGTTGCTGCGCAAGGAGGGTATCTCCCAGTTCACGGTTGACGGGCACCGGGCGCTGCGTGACTTCGACCTGTTCGGCATCTCCTTCTCCACCGAGCTCGGCTACACCAACCTGCTCACGGCTCTGGACCTGGCCGGCATACCGCTGCATGCGTGCGACCGCGGCGACGACGACCCGGTCGTCATTGCCGGCGGGCACGCGGCGTTCAACCCGGAGCCCATGGCGGACTTCATCGACGCGGCGATCGTGGGCGACGGCGAGCAGGCTGTCCTACAGGTGACGGACCTGGTGACGGCGTGGAAGGCGGAGGGTCGTCCGGGCGGTCGCCACGAGCTGTTGCTGCGGCTCGCGCGCACCGGTGGGGTCTACGTCCCTGCCTTCTACGAGGTCGACTACTTCGCTGACGGCCGGATCCGGCGGGTGGCCCCCGCAAGCCACGAGCGCGGAATTCCGTGGCGGATCGCCAAGCACACGGTCATGGATCTAGACGCCTGGCCCTACCCGAAGAAGCCTCTGGTGCCGCTGGCCGAGAGCGTGCACGAGCGGATGTCGGTCGAGATCTTCCGCGGCTGCACTCGCGGCTGCCGCTTCTGCCAGGCCGGCATGATCACCCGCCCGGTTCGCGAGAGATCCATCACCGGCATCGGCGAAATGGTCGAAAGAGGTTTGGCAGCAACGGGATTCGAAGAGGTCGGGCTTCTCTCGCTGTCCAGTGCCGACCACTCCGAGATCGCCGAGATCGCCAAGGGCCTGGCCGACCGTTACGAGGGCACCCAGACCGGTCTGTCGCTGCCGTCGACACGGGTCGACGCCTTCAACATCGACCTGGCCAACGAGCTGACCCGGGGTGGTCGCCGCTCGGGCCTGACGTTCGCGCCCGAGGGTGGATCGGAGCGCATTCGCAGGGTCATCAACAAGATGGTCAGCGAGGAGGACCTGATCAACACCGTCGCCGCCGCCTACTCGTCCGGCTGGCGCCAGGTGAAGCTGTACTTCATGTGTGGTCTGCCCACCGAGACCGACGAGGACGTGCTGCAGATCGCGGACCTGGCCAGGCGGGTGATCGAGACCGGGCGGAAGGTGAGCGGTCAGCGCGACATCCGTTGCACCGTGTCGATCGGCGGGTTCGTGCCCAAACCGCATACGCCTTTCCAGTGGTGCGGCCAGCTGGGCGCCGAGGAGACGGACGCGCGGCTGCAGTTGCTGCGGGACGCGATCCGGTCCGACAAGCGATACGCATCGGCCATCGGATTCCGTTACCACGATGGCAAACCCGGCATCGTCGAAGGACTGTTGTGTCGCGGTGACCGTCGAGTCGGCGAGGTCATCGAGGCGGCCTGGCGCGATGGTGCCAGGTTCGACGGCTGGAGCGAGCACTTCAGCTACCAGCGCTGGATGCGTGCCGCCGAGACGGCTCTGGCCGACGAGCCGGTCGACGTTGACTGGTACACCACGCGGGTGCGCGAGCAGACCGAGGTTCTGCCCTGGGACCACATCGACTCCGGCCTCGACAAGGAGTGGCTGTGGCAGGACTGGCAGGACGCCCTCAGCGAGGTCGAGGTCGAGGACTGCCGATGGACCCCGTGCTTCGACTGTGGTGTCTGCCCGCAGACGAATACCGAGATCGAGATAGGACCCACCGGCAAGCGCCTCATCCCGGTCACGGTTCTGACCGCCGGCAAGGACGCGCTGCTCGAGACCCGCTGAGCGCCCGCACTGTGTGTGGCCTGCTTCAATAGCCAACAAGCCGTGCCCGGCGCCGACTTGGCGCGGGCACGGCATACGGGTGGATCGGTTCTGAGCTCTGAGCGTCTCGGTCGGGGACTACTTGCTGGCGAACCAGGGGTGACGCAGGTCCAGGTAGGTCACGTCCTGCATCAGGGCCATCTCGTTCTCCCACGCCTGGCGCGCTTCCTCGGGCAACGGCTTGTTCTCACCCTCGCGCGCCTCGGCCTCACTGCGGAATGCGATCGTCTCGGTGAAGTGGCCGTCCGGTTCCATCGCAATGGAGCCGCCGATGAGCTCCGGCCTGGCCTGGTGCAGCATGTCCATCGGCAGCTCCATGAACCTGCGGAACCGCTCAGGATCGTCCACCCGGCCCTGCATGACCTGGACGAACCCTGCGTCGTCCGAGCCCCCGTCGAGGAACGTCATGGCCTCGTCGCAGTCGTGGAACGTCACCTCGCCGTCGAAGCACTTCTCGGTCTCCGCCCACCATGCGCCTTGCTCGGGTCGGGTTGAGTTGCGCGCTGCGGCCTCCTTGGACTCGAACCGCACGACGCCGATGAACCGGTTGTCATCGGTGACGCCGCCCGTACTACCGAGCCAGCCCTCTGCCTTTGGCCCCAGCTCTTCGCTCCACAAATCCATCTGTCGCTGCAACGCGTCCGCGTCGCGACACGCGCCCTGCACGATCTGAATGAACATGTCGACAGCCTCCATCTCGACCGGCCACTCCGCCCTGGAGCGGTCCATCGATCGACGGTACGCCGGGCGGCGGTGACTGTCACCGGTCAAATCTGCGGGATCGTACGACTAGAGCGACCGGTATCCTCGCGCCCATGGCTCGCACTCCCGAAGGTCCTCCTCCGGCTCCAGCGGTCCAGAAGCTGCGGGTGCGCTATGCCAAGCGCGGGCGGCTGAGGTTCTCCTCGACCCGCGACTTCCAGCGTGCCCTCGAGCGTGCCCTGCGCCGCGCCGCCGTCCCCATGGCCTTCTCCGCGGGTTTCCACCCCCACCCGAAGATCTCCTACGCTAACGCGGCGCCGACCGGGACCGCGAGCGAAGCCGAGTACTTCGAGATCTCGGTGACCGAGCGGGTCGACCCCGAGCGGGTTCGGGCGGCGCTCGACGAGGCGCTGCCGGTGGGCCTGGACGTTCTCGAGGTGGTCGAGGCCGCCCCCGGCTCGCTCGCCGACCGACTCCAGGCCAGTGACTGGGTCATGGAGTTCAGGGGTATGCCGGCCGCAACCGTGGCGCACGCGGCCGAGCTCCTGCTGGCCCGGGAACGGGTCGAAGTCACGCGGGTGATGAAGAACGGTCCGCGGACCTTCGACGTCCGCAGCGCCGTCGTGTCGCTGGACGTATCGCCGTCCGAAGACGGCACGTGTGCGATACTGAGGATGGTCGTACGGCATACCACACCCACCGTGCGCCCCGCTGACGTTCTAACCGCGCTGCAATCAGTCGCCGCACTCACGCCTCCGACACCACCCCTGGTGACTCGTCTGGCGCAGGGGCTGCTGCGCACTGCAACCGCGACGGTGGCCGATCCACTGGCTGCCGACCAGGACTTCGACGGCATCTGAGGTGGTGACGCGCGAAGCAGCGCGAGCCCCAGAGATGTAGTGAAACGACTTCCGTTTCCGCCCGCTACCCGCGGGGGAGACGACGCGAACCGCGCACCATGCGGCGATGAGGGCCACCTGGCCCGGGTGTGGTCCTCGCCATGTGGGTGACGGGAGGACGCCCCATGGCATCCAAGAAAGACAATCTATTCAGCACAGGCGTGGTATCTGACGCGCCCGGTGACACAGTTGCGCCGGTGAAGAAGGCCGCAGCCAAGCGGGCTCCACGCAAGGCCACCAAGAAGGCCAGCGCCCCTCAGCAGGCTCCCGCTGTCGTCACCCCCGTGGTGACACCAGAGGTGACCGCAGACGTGACCGCCTTCATCACCGCGGGCCCTGACGAGCCCACGGCTCCTGCACGCAAGGCGGCCAAGCGCGCGCCTCGCAAGAGCGCCAAGAAG